>JBBQCK010000222.1:0-5450 GCA_038318605.1 Tepidisphaerales bacterium
GAATCTGCTCGAGATCGAGGCGCAACTGCTGCGTTTCGTGGAAGATTCGTCGATTTTCCTCGATACCCGGCAGCAGAATGCAGCAGGCGACGATGCCGAGGCCGATGCACAGGATTGCGAGTGTCCATCCGCCGCCGGAACGTTCTGGCGTGGAGAGGACGACGCGCGAGGATCCCGCCCCGGCCGGCCGGATGGTCACGGCGGCGTTCTGTGCCGACGGCTCGACTTCGGAGTCGGCGGAGGTTTCGGGGGCAAGGTGCATGCGCGGGCTAGTTTGAGCCGGTTCGGCGGCTTACGATGTTTATCGGACGAACCCACCGGCGAACTTCAGGAGATTGACGGCGCTTGTGCGACGGGAGGCGCTGCGGCAATTGATGCGCGTTTTGCAATAGAACAAAATTTCCCGCTGTGCGCAATGCCAGACAGGAGTGTCCGACTCGCCATTTCAGATTGACGTCGGATACGAGTGTCCATTCCACTGTTTCAGACCGTCAACATATGCATTCGACAACAGATGCACCCGACGTGGGAGCGCGTTATTTGTTCCAGAACTTCCCGCCATAAACAGCCTGATCGCCGAGTTGCTCTTCGATTCGGATAAGCTGGTTGTATTTGGCGACGCGGTCGCTTCGGGCCGGGGCGCCGGTTTTGATCTGGCCGCAGTTAGTGGCAACGGCGATGTCGGCAATGGTCGAGTCCTCGGTTTCACCGGAGCGATGGCTGAGGACGGCGCTATACCCGTTGCGCATGGCGAGATTGACGGCGGCGAAGGTTTCGCTGAGCGTGCCGATCTGGTTCACCTTCACAAGAATCGAATTTGCGGTCTGGGCTGTGATGCCCTTTTTCAGGAATTTCACATTGGTGACAAAAAGATCGTCGCCGACGAGCTGGATCTTTTTGCCAGCCCGGTCCGTGAAAAGCTTCCAGCCTGCCCAGTCGTTTTCGGCCAGACCGTCCTCGATCGAGCGGATCGGATATTTCTCGATCCACTTGCACCAGTAGTCAACCATCGCCTCACTCGACAGGACGCGATCGGGGGCGCTTTTGAAGAATTTGTAACCCTTCTTTTCGGCGTCCCAAAGTTCGCTGGCGGCCGGGTCTAGAGCAACAAAGACCTGCTTGCCGAACTCGTAGCCGGCGGCGGTGACGGCTTCGCCGATCACTTTCAGGGCATCCTCGTTGTCCTTCAAATCCGGGGCGAAGCCGCCTTCGTCCCCAACGGCAGTGCTCATTTTGTTCTTGTGCAGCACCTTCTTCAGGGCGTGATAAATTTCCACTCCGGCCCGCATGGCGTCCTGGAAATTGTCGAAACCCCACGGCTGGATCATAAACTCCTGAAAATCCACGTTATTGTCGGCGTGTTTGCCGCCGTTGAGGATGTTCATCATCGGCACGGGAAGCGTGCGGGCGCCCGTTCCACCGAGGTAACGGAACAAAGGCAGGCCCGATGCCTCGGCCGCGGCGCGGGCGACGGCCATCGAAACGCCCAGAATCGCGTTTGCGCCGAGCTTGGCTTTGTTGGGGGTTCCATCGAGATCAATCATGCGCTGATCGATCGCTTCCTGATCGCGCGGATCAACGCCAATCAGTTCCGGCGCGATCGTTTTATTTACATTTTCAACAGCTTTGTAGACGCTCTTTCCGAGGTACTTTTTCTTGTCATCATCGCGCAGCTCGACGGCTTCGTGCTCGCCGGTGCTGGCACCGGAAGGGACGGCGGCCCGGCCGAGCGTTCCTTCGTTGAGCATGACATCGACCTCGACAGTCGGGTTGCCGCGGGAATCGAGAATCTGTCGTGCATGGATGGATTCGATTTCAAGCATCATGGTGTCTGTCGCTCCGTGATCGGGGGGAAATTCTGAATAAGGTTTGGAAGTTTATGCGCAGGTGGGTGGGTGTAAAGGAAGTTGCAGATTGCAAGTGGACGGTTGACACGGCTGCACTATGGGCGGGGGGTAACTTCTTCTGCGGGGCGGGTTGTCGCGGCGGGAGTTCCGCCGAGTCCCAACTCGACGTAGGGGTTGTGTTTGGCGTTCACCGTCAGCACTTCGATCCGATCGATCGTCGGCGGGGCTTGCGGCCGGCCTTTGTTCGCGTCGGCCAGTGGCGCGGCGGCGATGGCCCGAAGCACATCCAAACCTTCGGTGATGCGGCCAAAAACCGTCGATATGCGATCGAGCTTTCGCGTGTTTTCGTAGTTCAGCGCGATGAAAAACTGGCTGCCGGCGGAGTTGGCGGCTTCAGCTTCCGGCGCGATGCCAGGCACTTCTCCCTTGCCGCGATGCCGTGCCATCGACAGAGCACCTTCCTCGTGCGGGCGGTCACTGAATTCGGCGTCAATGTGGAAACCGGCGTCGCCGTAGCCGTCGCCGCGAGGATCGCCGGTCTGCACGAGATAGCCGGGAAGAATGCGATTGAATTTCAGGCCGTCGTAAAAGCCTTCGCCCATCAATGTCAAAATCTGATCAACCGTGTTGGCGGCAGAGTCGTAATAAAAAGCGGCGGTCATGTCGCCGGCGCTGGTATGAATCACCGCGTATTGGAGCGGCTCGATCCGAGTGACGACCGGGCCGCGTACCTCGCTCATGCGGCTGGCGCGCACGCTGACGACGACGGGCGTGCCCAGAAACCGCGCCTCGCGGGCGAGCGGATTCTGGCCGGGCGGATAGGCAAACAAAACGAAAACACCAGGCTGGCTAATGTCAGGAAAAACCTGGCGTAGATCGGTGGAGGAGCCGGCCGCAAGTGTGTCGGCGGATTTGGCATCGATGCGCCGGCCGGCAAAATCCGTAAGCACGAGCGTGACCGGCGAATCGGCCTGCGACTTGATCGTGACAGCCTCGCCCGCAGGCACCCAGAGGCGTGCGGGAACCAGCACGGCGAAGAGCGAGAGAATGTGGGCAAGCGCGGTCATGAAAAAATCCTTAGGAGCGCGGCGGAGTGAATCTAATGGAGACACTGGCGGCGTGGGCGTCGAGATGTTCAGCGTCGGCAAGCGATTCGATCGCCTGACGGTCGGCCTCAAGGCCGGAGCGGGTGTATTCGATGATGCTGCCGCGCTTGAGAAACTCGAACACGCTGACGCCGCTGGAAAATCGAGCGGTGGTGTTGGTCGGCAGGCAATGGCTCGGGCCTGCGACGTAATCTCCGGCCGCCACGGGGCTGTAACGCCCAACGAATATTGCTCCCGCATGCCTGATGCGCGCGAGCACACTCTGGTCGTCGCGGGTCTGAATGTTCAGATGTTCCGGCGCAAAGCGATTGGCGAGGTCGATCAATGAATCCAGATCGGATGCGACGATGACGGCGCTTTCGCTGGCGAGAGCCTTTTCGATTGCAGTGCGCCGCTTGCAACTGGCCGACTGGCGTCGCAATTCGACAAGCACGGCGTTGGCGAGTTGTGCGCTGTCGGTCAAAAGAAAACAGCAGCCCGGGTCGTGCTCTGCCTGCGCAATAAGATCGGCGGCGACGAAGCCCGGGTCGGCGGAATCATCGGCGATGATCAGGATGTCGCTCGGGCCGAGAAAGCCATCAACACCGACGGTGCCTGCGAGCAGACGCTTGGCGAGCTGAACGTAGAGATTGCCCGGGCCAGCGATTTTATCGACCGGGGTGATTGTTTCTGTTCCGAATGCCATTGCGCCGATGGCGCCTGCGCCGCCGGCGCGGAAGACTTCGGTGAGTTTCAGTTCGTGGCAGGCCGCCAGCACCAGATCAGAACGTCCAAACTTGCTCGGCGGAGTGCAGACGGCGATGCGTCCGACACCGGCGACCTGAGCGGGTGCGGCGAGCATGATCAGGGTAGAGGGATAAGCCGCCTTGCCACCGGGGAAATAAAGGCCGGCCGAGTCGAGCGGCGTAAATCGAAGCCCAAGCGAAACGCCTTCACGACCAAGCGGCCGCGGCGGATGGGGCATGATGTGCTGCTGGTATTCGCGCACTTGGGCGATCGAGCGACGAATCGCATCGCGCTGCGGGTGGGTGATTCTTGCGGCGGCGTCGGCCATTTCGTTTTGGCTTACGCGAATCTGCGAAGCCGTAAACTCTGGATCGTCGAATTTCCGGGCGACATCAACCAGCGCCGCGTCTCCACGATCAGCGACATCCGCCAGCACGGCGCGCACAACATCCACCGCCTGCCGGTGCTGGCCGCGAGAAAGCGAAATGGCTGCCGGATCGAGCCGAAGGCGGCGCAGCAGTTCATCGACTTCGGGTTGATCGACAGGAAGATTAAGAAGCGGAATCATTGAGCAATGTCTCACGATGTCTTGCGACTATTCGCCGATGAAATCGTACACCTGCACTCGCTGCCAGTGTTCCTTGTTGCGAAGGATGAATTCGTGATGGATGGGGTGATTCTGATAGACATCATGCCCGGCCGCGTCGTCGAGAAGGACCGTCAGGCCGACGGAGTACGAGTTATCGACCACGTCGCGCGGCGTGTTTGCGGGTGCGCCGGCCCAGAGATGGCGCACGGTGGGAATTTGCGAAAGCATGTCACGGCAGTCGCGAACGAGGCGATCGACCTCGGCCGGCGGAGTATCCGATTTCAACCAGAAATAAACGTTGTGTGTGAACATCGACTGCCATTGTAGGGCGTTTGCGAAATGAGGCCACTGGTGCGTCCGGAACTCTTAAATGTCGTAGGCTGCTGTGAACCTTTATGGGAAAGGATTCAAGATTCTAGATCTGAAATTTGAGCGCCAATGTTCCGGTTTCAGCTTGCAGGGGTCCGGGGGTGGGGCGGAGGTTATCGTGAAAGGTCCAGCCGCAGGCCACGCGGCAGGCTTTCGCCGAAAATTTCCTGGTGCTGCTTTTGAGCAAGGTTCCCACCTTCACGCACCCGAGTAACAACCGACGCTTCGGCGGTGGTTGATGCAAGCCAGTCGAGAATGCGTTGGCGAATCCCGGGAGAAAGATCTCGATAGCGGTCGCCGGTGCGATGGGCGAGTTGCGACAACGCAAAGGCGACGCTGGCTGGCCCATCCAATGGTTCTGCTGATAAAATCCGTTCGCACCAATTCTCTGCAACCTCCACTGGAATCTGAGAATTTAGCGGACCATAAGCCGGCACGCGGGCGCCAATGCGGCCGAGGGCATGAATGGCGGCCTGTTTGACCGCGGCGGGGCGAGCGCGCTGAAGAAAGTCGAGAATCATTGATCCGAGTTCGATCTTGGCTGCGACTTCAAGCAATTCGAGCGAGCCAAGCATTCGCCACACCTCGGCCGACTCGTGCGGGCCGAACTGAAATGCGAGCTCACGATTTTTTCCGCCCAAGCCCGCTTTGCCGCCGCCGGTCTGCCGGGCGAGGGATTCCATGCGCAAGCGATCGCGCCAAGCTGCAATGACGGACTCGGCGAGTGTTTTCTGCTGTCCCGCCGCAAGCCCCCCCGCTAGTCGCCTCCAGAGAATCCACCACTCCGCGCGGCATTGTTCATTGCGAGGATTC
>JBBQCK010000223.1:0-5443 GCA_038318605.1 Tepidisphaerales bacterium
TCGTGGCGGCCGGTGCAACCGGCATGCAAGGCCCGCCGATCAAGTGGGCAGCGGTGCATCGGCGGCATCATCAGAAGTCCGATCGCGAGGGCGATCCGCATTCGCCGCATCTGCATGGTGACGGTTATTTCGGCATGCTCATGGGCCTGTGGCACGCACACACAGGCTGGCTGACCAAACCGGATCGCGAAAACCTCGATCGCTCGGTGAAAGATCTCGCCGGCGATCCTGCCATGCGCTGGGTTGATCGACTTTACATAGTCTGGGTGCTGGCCGGCGCAGTGTTGCCTTTTCTGCTGGGGTACCTGGTGAAGGGGACGATTTCCGGCGGCCTGGTTACGGCGTTTTGGGGGTTCGTCGTTCGTATCGGATTAATGCACCATGTGACCTGGAGCGTCAACTCGATTTGCCATCGCTTTGGCTATCGACGTTTCAATGTGGACGATCACAGCAGAAATAATCCCCTCATAGCAGTTCTGAGCCTGGGGGAAGGATGGCACAACAATCATCACGCCTTCCCCACCTCCGCGCGCCACGGGCTCTGGTGGTATGAGCCGGACGTTTCATACTGGTTTATTCGCGGGCTCCAAGCGATTAGATTGGCTCGGGCGGTGCGGGTGCCGAGTGACGCCGCAGTGCAGAATCGATCGGCGATCGCAGACGCGCCGATTGTAGCTGGAGCCGGATCGGCCGGCGGCGCTGCAGGATAATGTGGCGCTAAAACGGGGTGAAGACCATGCTTGCAATTGCTCGAAGGAACATTGGGGCCTGGGGATTACAGGCGGCGTTCTGCGCTTCGGCATGTGTGTTGAGTCCAACCGCCTTGGGCGAAGTTCGTTACCAAGTGCTCGCCATTTCGCCGGAAGGGGTCGCCGCCACGGCGGAGTCCATCAACAATCGCGGCGAAGTGGTGGGATATACGCTGTCCGGAAATGATTCGAGCGCCTATCACTGGTCGAAGGCCACCCAAGCGGTCTATTTCCCTCCGACGAGCGGATACTCCTTTACGACCGCCACCAATTTCAACGACCATGGCGATGTCGTCGTCACGTCGTCTAACTCGGATATCTACAATGACCGACAGATCCTTTACTACTCGCCCGGCGCCGCCCCGATCGACGTAACGTCTCAATTCGTAACTTACCCCTACCATCTCACCAACAACGGATCGGCCTGCAGCTATCAGTACATCTGGGACAGCACAAACGGCGATCGCCGGATGGGGAATATCGAGCCTTACGGCTCCAATGACGCCAATGTCGTCGTCGGTTACGGCCGGTATATCGATGACGATCGCGCGGTGATCTGGTCCGAATCAACCGGCGTCGTTTTCATCGAAGATCTCACCGACATGGTGAAGGATTTCAGTTACGCAAACGACATCAACAACCACGGCCGGGTTGTGGGCGAATGCACCAACGCGGACCGCTATTCCGTTGCCTACTACTGGGATAGCGATACCGACACCCATATCCGGACGATGTTTGCCGGAAATGTGTTCTCGCGCGCCTATTGTGTGAACGATGCCGGTACGGTGTGCGGCGAGTTTGACCGCTCCGGGAGTTACGGGGCATTTGTCTGGAATGAATCAGAAGGTCCCCTGGATCTGAATAATTTGATCGACCCTGCAAGCGGTTGGGAGCTTTCACAGGCCTTTTCGATCAACGACGCCGGGCAGATCGTGGGATATGGATATCTGGATGGGCAACAGCGCGGCTTTCTGCTCACGCCGGTGCCGGAACCGGCCGGTTTGTCCATGCTGGCGCTGGCCGTTGGCGCTGCGCTGGTGCGGCGGCGCGTTAGAGTCCTGAGTTGACCCGCCGGAACATAGAGTCGTCAACATGGCGCGAACAAAAGCCCAGCCCGTTCACAGCCGGCGCATCAACGCCTCAGAGCACCTGATCCGCCTGGCCGCAATTGACGTTGGATCGAACTCCATTCACATGATCGTCGCGCAGGCCGACGTGGATGGATCGATCACCACCCTTTGGCGCAACAAGGAAATGGTCGGGCTGGGACGCGGATCGTTTCCATCACATCGATTGAGCCAGCGGCTGATGGACATGGCGATGGAATCGCTTTGGCGGTGCGCAGAGTCGGCCAGACGCCGGCAATGTGAGAAGATCGTCGCCGTCGCAACCAGCGCCGTACGCGAGGCCGAAAACGGAGGCGATTTCATCGAACGCGTTCGCCGCGAACTGGGGCTGAACCTTCGGGTCATCAGCGCCCGCGAGGAGGCCCGACTGATCTACCTGGGCGTGCGGCAGGTGACCGACCTGAAAAATGGTCCGAATTTCATCATCGACATTGGCGGCGGAAGCACCGAATTCATCGTTGGCGATCAGCAGAAAGCGGTGCTCCTCGAAAGCCGCAAACTCGGCGCCGCTCGCATGACGGCGCAGTACATCAAAAGCGATCCGGTCGATGCCCGCGATCTAAAGCGGCTGCTCGCTCATTACGACGAAGTGTTGACGCCGCTTTGCGAGCAGATAGCGCACCTCAAACCGATGCGGACAATCGGCACAAGCGGAACGCTGGAAAGCCTGGCGGCGATGTGCAATGGCCGGTCAAATTCGTCCGGCCGGCACAATGGCGAGCATGCCGAAGCACCCATCATCGAGGTTGACCGACTTAAACGTCTTGTGGCGGAGCTGATCGAATCGCGCAGCAAGGATCGCGAGAAGATGCGCGGCCTCGATACGCAGCGCCACGACCAGATCATGGCGGGCGCAATTCTGGTGAACGAGGTCTTTCGGCGCGTGGGAATCAAGCGCCTCCAGATTGCCGGCGGCGCGCTGCGCGAAGGGATATTGATCGACTATCTCGAACGCAAGCTGCCGGACCTGATCATTCGCCGGGAGGTCCCCGATCCGCGCCGGCGCAGCGTGCTTGATCTGGCGCGGCGCTGCGGATGGTTCGCGCCACACGCCGAACAAGTTGCGCGACTGACAGGGCTGCTGTTCGACCAACTCAAACCACAGCATAAATTGGGCGTCAAGCCGCGCGAATTGATCGAATACGGCGCGCTGCTGCACGACATTGGCTGGCACATTCATAAATCCGGCCACCACAAGCACAGCCAGTATCTCATTCTACATGGCGACCTGCGTGGATTTTCTACGGAAGAGACCGCCGCCATCGCCTGCATCGCCCGCTACCATCGCAAGAGCACTCCAAACGACGACCATGAGATCTACGCCGATCTTTCGTCAGAAATGAAAAAGACCGTCCGCATCGGATCGGCGCTGCTCCGCATCGCTGATGGCATGGATCGCAGCCACTGTCGCGTCATCACCGGTCTGAAAGTGAAAGCGCGCAACAAGCGCCTCGAAGTATTGATCGAAGGACGAGGCGACGCCGAACTCGACATATGGGGCGCGCGTCGAAAGATGGACTATCTGGCCGAGTTGTTCGACCGCACCATCAGTTTTGAGCAGGTAAAGCGGTAAGGACACAGCGGAATCAGCAAACCCGATTTCGTGAAAGCAGGCGAGTACTCGCAACCCTTTGCCGAATGTCGTACGGCGATTCAACGGCGCGGACAGATAACGATTCCATTCAGTCTGCGGCCTACCTCACGCTGTCCGTGGGATCCTTCTTGATTCGATCAGATCCGCCGCCGCCGTCGATGTTGTCGGGGATGCCGTCAACGGCGTTGATGGTGTCGTCCCCTTCGTCGCCGAAGAGGTTGTCCTTGCCGCCGCCGCCGGTGATCAGGTCGTCGCCAGCGCCGCCGTGAAGCAGATCGGATCCGTCGCTGCCTGTGATGGTGTCATTGCCGATTCCACCATCCACCACGCCGGGAACGTTCGCGCCCGCGAGTGAAATCACATCATTTCCACGCCCGCCATCGACGAGAATGCGCGTGACGCCAGAGAACTTCCCGAGGGATGAGGAGCCGGATAGCGCGGTGACGAAATTGCCGCTTGTTGAAAAGGTCAGCCGATCGGCCGCATCCGTGCCTGTAATGCGCAGCGTGCCGGATGAATAGAATCGCGCACTCGCGCCCTCGACGACGCCGGTTATCGGAAAATCGTAATTCGTCTCATCATCGTCGTTACTCGTGATGATAACGCGGCCTTTCTTTGTTCCGCCGCTCGAGGTCACCAGCGTCACTGAGAAGGTGTCCCGCTTGCCGGGATAGATCTTCGTCGATAATGCTTCGGTCACTTTGAAGCCGGCCGGCACCACGATTTTGCTGATCACCAGTGGCGCGGTCCCGCTGTTCAAAACGGAAAAATTCCGCGTGATCCCGGATGTGCCTGCTTTGGCGGTACCGAAGGTGATCGCGCCGGGTTGGCCGTCGAACATCTTCTGCGAGCCGTTGAACACCGCGATTTCCGGCGCGCTGATGCGCGCTCGGATGCCAAGCACAAACGTGCCGACCGTTGGGTCGCTGGAGGTAAACGTCAGGCTTCCGGTCTTCAGTCCCACGACCGTTGTCTGCAATTGAACGGTAAACGAATCGCTGGCGCCCGGCGCAATGGTCGTACTGAGACCTTCGACCAAAGTAAAACCGGCCGGCAGCGAAACCTGGCCCAACGTAAGCGTGGCGTCGCCGTTGTTTACCACAGTAAACTTCTTGATTGTGCCTGTATGACCCTTGGGCACCGCGCCGAACGTGAACGCCGTCGCGCCGTCAGCGATGGATGTCGTGCCGACGCTTACCGCAACCACACCCGCCCGCACCCGGCCGGCGATGGCAAAGCTGAACGGATTTTCATTGCCGTCGTTGTTTGTGAAGGTGATGTTGCCCGATTTGAGCCCGCGCGCCGCGGAGGTATCCAACGCGACGGTGAAGGTGTCGCTGCCGCCAGCCGCGATCGAGCCGGACAGTCCTTCCACAACGGTGAATCCCGCGGGCAAAACAAGCCCCGAGGTCGCAAGCGGGCCATCGCCGGAATTTGACACCGTGAAGACGCGCGTCGGCCCAGCCGAGCCAAAATTGGCCGCACCGAAGTCGATTGGCGTTGTGGAGCCGACAGAAATGGTGGTCGTCCCAAGTTTGACGGTGATCTCCGGCTCGGGCGGCGCCGCGACAGTGCCGCTGACGGCGATATGAAACGGATTTTCGTTCGCGTCGTTGGTCGTAAAGGTAATCGTGCCGGACTTCACACCGATTGCAGTAGCGTCAAGCCGGATCGTCAGCGTGTCGTTCGCGCCCGGCGCGATCGTCGAAACGTTGTTGGTAATCGTGAAGCCCGTCGGCACTACGACGTTCGATATCACAAGATCCGCGTCGCCGTCATTTTTGATTGTGAACGACTTGCTGACAGTCGTCCCGCCCTGCGTCACGCTCCCAAATGCAATCGTCCCGATGCTGTCGAGGACAGACGTGACGCCCTGCGTGACGGTGATCTCGGGGACACCTGAAACCACGACGCCTGTCACCGTAATATCAAACGGATTTTCATCCGAATCGTCGTTGGTGAAGCTGATGTTG
>JBBQCK010000224.1:0-5423 GCA_038318605.1 Tepidisphaerales bacterium
ACCTTTTCGAGCGCGTCGGCCTTTGAGATGGTCTTGCTGCTCATCTCGCTGCCGGTCAGGTCATGCAGGCCCAGAAAAAGCGGATCGATGGTGTGAACGATCGGGTTATCGACCTGAAAATAGGATAGGTGCTCGACGCCACGCTTCATCATGTCGGCGAGTGCGCCGCTGCGATCGAGCGCACGCAGGCTCCCGCCATGTCCATCCGGGCTGAGTGCCAACGCATCGCGGTCGGCGAGCAGGATCGTTCCATCCATCGCAAAAGCAGGCATCATTCCCTGCTGGAAAATGAAGATGTCGGATTTGGCGTAGCCGAAATGGTTGTGATTTTCGAAAAATGCGCGAGTGGCGGCATCGTTGGCGTCACTGGTCATAATGTACCAGGGAATGGTCTTTCCCGAATCGCGCGACCAGGCGTGAAGCTGTTCGGCGAAAATCTGAAACAGCGGTTTATTGTGTATTGGCGTAACGGGATACTCGCCCTTGGGGCCGTCGTAACCAAGGCGCGTGCCCTGTCCGCCCGCGACGAGAAACGCCGCGACTTTTCCGGCCGAGAGAAGCTGCCGCCCGCGGACGGCGGCGTCGGCGTAAAGCTGCTTGTGCTTCGGTTCGGCCGGTGTACGCGGATAGGCTGTGACCGGTTGTATGTCTTTGGGCAGCGCGATCTCGGGCTTGGATTTCACATATTCTCGCGACAGGCGATCGATCAGCGGAAAATCGAGCGACGTCAGTTGGCTGGCCAGCCTGTCCTGGCTGTCGGGCGACAACCCTGATGCGAAGCGCAGCGCGGCTTCCTGGCCGATCATCTTGAGTGGCTGGCGGAACGATTCAAGCGGGGGGGTGTTGGGCACGGGTAAGTTGACCTCGCCGTGTGGGCCGCAGGCCCGGCGGCATCGAAGTGAAGAAACGAGCGATCCGGCGACCGCTGCGCCTGTGCAGAATTATAGCAACGCGATGCGGTTGGCAATGGGCTATCCGTGGCGATACGCAACGACGGACGGGCGGCAGGATCGCTAATGCGACCGTTGGCCAGCATTTGGCTGGCGAGCCGATACAATTGCATGGCCGATCCGAGAGGTGTCATCGGGCCGCGGATTGGAATCGCAGCGAGTATCCACGGAGGCAGCATGGAGAAATGTTCAACCGCGTCGAACCGCCCGGAGGGCGCTGCTTCGGCCTGCACAATGGAGCGACTTGAGACGCGCGCGATGCTGGCCGGCAACGTGACGGTCGCGGTACTGGGGGGCATGCTGGTGATTACCGGCGACGAAAACGACAACGGCATTTCGCTGGATGCCAAGAGCGTCAATGTTGGGCAGATAACCGTACGCGGCGACGCCGGAACATCGATCAATGGTGTTTATACCCCCGCGTATGTGTCCGGCCTGCGCAACGATGTGAAGGTTCGCCTTGGCGGCGGCGATGATTCCGTGCGGATAGGGGCGCTGCGGCTGCCGGGGCATCTGAGCGTTGATCTCGACGCGGGTGACGATCGAATTGTGCTCGATTCGACCAGCATTTCCGGACAGCTTTCAATCGAGGGCAAACAGGGACAAGACACGGTTGACCTGATCAATCTGACTGTTGGCGGCGAGGCGCGCATCTCAGGCGGGTCGGACGATGACATCCTCACCGTGCAGCGATGCAGTTTCACGCGCGACTTTTTCCTGAAGTCGTATAGCGGGCACGATTCGATTGCGATATTTGATTCGCTGATTCAGGGTCAGACGAACAATGATGCGGATGTGAATGATCTGGACAGCAGCGCCGACGTGCTGCAGGCGCGATACACGTTTCGAAATGGGGCGCAGGGGTGGCAGGCGGGATTTTCGGATTATCCGGTCGGGCAGGAATCTTTTTACAACCTCGGCTCGCGCATCGCGGAGTTGCCGGATGGCGTGAGCCGGCTGGGCGGAACGGGGTATCTCGTGCGCGGCGTGAATCACAGCGATGATCTATTCATGTTTTTGAAGCGCCGTATGACGGCAGCGGACGGCATCGCGGCGGACACGGACTATGAGGTGCGATTCACGATCGTCGTGGCATCGAACGCGCCGACCGGATCGGTGGGGATCGGCGGCTCGCCGGGCGACAGCGTGTATCTGAAAGCCGGCGCAAGCCAGCTTGACCCGGCTAACGATGGAGACACGACGCGCAGCTCGCTGAATATCGACAAGGGAGATCAGGCCGTCGGCGGGGCGGATGTTTCGCTGGTGGGAACGATCGCCAATGGCCTGACGGCCGCCCAGGCGGGTGATGTACCCGCATACAGATCTCTTCGGCGACGGCAGGTGCATACGTCGCGCGTCACCAGCGATTCGTCCGGCCGACTGAGCGTGGTCGTGGGAACGGACTCGGGCTTTGAAGGCCGAACCGCACTGTATTACCAACGCATCGATGTGACGCTGGTCCCGCTTCATACCGCGTAGCAGCGGTACGCGCTTTTGAGCAGTGGGCCTCCCGATGCGGCAAAATATAAATTGCCTATACCGGGTGCTGCGCGATCGTTCCGCGCAATTAGTCAGCGCAAAAAAGAACCGGAAGTTCCCGAGCGATTGGGGGGGGGCAATCGGGTACGGGGGGGGCGTCCGGTTGGTTCGTGGCACCAATTTTTCTTCAAGCCGCCCTGTACAAGCAGCGACGATAAAGGGCATGTTAGCGAGCCCTTGACGGGTGTCAACCCCCTCAATGGGCAAAATTTGCTGTGTCCGGCCTCAAGGGAGCAGAGGGTGTATCATCCCCGCAATGAACGATGCGTACACAAACGATCGCGCAGGGTTGTTGAGGCGGCTGGGGGGTGCGAAGCGCGTGCTGGTGACGACGCACGTTCGGCCGGATGGGGATGCGGTTGGGTCGGCGGCGGCGATGATGCTTGGGCTGCGCGGGCGCGGGGTGGCGGCGGAGTTGTTGCTGTTATCCTCGCTGCCGGAGCGGCATGCGTTTTTGCTGCGCGATAATGGGATCGCATGGCATGATGCGGAGAAAGGGTGGCCTGCGGCATTGGAGATGTCGCGATTCGAAGCGCTGCTGGTGGTAGACACCGGTACGTGGTCGCAGTTGCCGGAGTTGAAGGAGCACGTCGCGGGTTGGGGCGGCGTGAAGCTGGTTGTCGATCATCATCTGACGCAGGAAGGGTGGGCGGATTTGCGGGTGGTCGATACGGCGGCCGCTGCGGCCGGGGAAATCGTGCGGCGGCTGCTCGCCGAGTGGGGCGTGGTGCTGAACAAGGCGATGGCGGAGGCGCTATTTGTGGCGGTGGCAAGCGATACGGGGTGGTTTCAGTACAGCAATACCACGCCCCCCACGCAGCGGCTGGCGGCCGACCTGTTGGAAGCGGGCGCGGACATCGACGCGCTTTATCAGCGGCTGTATCAAAGCGAGCGGGCCGAGCGGATTGCAATTCATGCTCGGGGGATGCAGTCGATGAAACTGCTGGCCGGCGGGCGGCTGGCGATCATGCGGCTGGGAATCAGGGATTTTGAAGAAACAGGCGCCGGCCCGGCCGACACGGAAAATCTGATCAACGTGCCGATGTCGATTGCGTCAGTGCAGGTATCCGTGCTCGCGGTCCAGCCGGCCGAAGGCGGAGAAATTCGCATGAGCCTGCGCAGCAAAGGGCAGATGGATGTTGCGAAATTCGCGGAGCGTTTCGGCGGCGGCGGACACGCCCGGGCTGCGGGCATCAAAATCGCGGGTATGCTGGATGATGTCGTTGGGCGGGTGGGGGACGAATTGCAACGGGAGCTCTTGGAAGCGGGCTGCAACGCGGGATAAAACTGTGACTCCAGCGATCAGACGCCCATGCTTGCTGCGTCCGCCCGGCGCGTTTTGAAAAGAACGTGACTCATGCCCGCCGCCGTTTCAGTGTCCAGGCTGACGCGAGAAGCAGGAGGCCGACAGCGCCGGGTTCGGGGACGTTGAAGTATTCCGGGCCAAAGTGATCGGTGCGGAAATCGATCTGTTCAGGGCTGAGGGTGCCGCCGCCGGCGATGAAGGCGTTGTCGATGAGGTGGTAGTCGCGGTCGTCAATGTTGCCGTCGTAGTTTGAATCGCCATCGGACCAGAGGGCGCTGCCTGGAATGCCGCCGAGGAGAAACGCGTCGATGGCCGCGAAGTCGGCGGCATCGATTATGTTGTCCATGGTGGCATCGCCGGAAAGCGTTTGGCGGATCAGCAGAAAATTTCCGATGGGCTGATCGAGCACGCCGAGCGAATAGCGGGCGAAGCCTTCGGCGTCGTTGAGATCGGTGATGTAGCCGGAAGCGACGCCGTCGCCGGTCCAGTGGCCGTCGTCGTAGCCGAGATTGAGTTTTGGCCGAACCGAGTTGTATAGCGCGAGAAAGCCGCCGGGTGCGTAGTCGATGCGCAGGGTGGAGTCGTTCAGATCGATGCGCGCCGTCGAAAGGCGTGCGTCGTTCGGGACCAACAGATCATTGTCCGAACCGGCGACCACGGCGCCGGCGTCCACCGAAAGCGATTTGACGTGAATCAGCAGCGGCGTGGCGCCGAGGCCCGGCGCGTCGGGAGAGGCGTTGACGACGACATTGGCGCCGTCGAAAAGATTGAGTCCGTTCAAAAGCTGATCCGATATCAGGAAGAGACGCGCGCCGTATTCGGTGATGTTGATGGAAAGATTGCCGCCGCCAATGCCGCCGGCGTTGGTTGCCATGAGCGTTTCGCCGGCCGTCAGTTTGAGCGTCGCGCCGACACCGTGCGACTGCAGACCAAGGATGTTGAGCCGGCCGCCGGTTTTTGTCAGCGCCTGGCCGGTGGAATTGTCGAGCAGGCCTGCCAGCGTCAGCGCGCCGTTGTTGCCGCCGAAAATGGTCGTGTCGGACAGCGTGGTCAGCGTGCCCGACAGCGTGACGGGATCGCGCCCAGACGAGCCGACAGTCGCGCCAGCCGAACCGTTCAGCACGATGATGTCGCGTGAGAACGTGCCGAGGCCGTCAAAGAGCAGGCCGGCCGCCGCGCCGGCGCTGCCGACCTGAATCGGTGAAACATCCGCGCCCAGCGCCGATGGCGATGCGGCGATGAGCGTACCGCCGCTGACGGCCGTAAGGCCGGTGTAATTGCTGGAGCCCTCAAGCCGGATCGCGCCCGCGCCGGTCTTTGTTAAGCCCGCCCCGCCGGTGATCGCGCCGCTGAAGGTGAGGGTCGATCCGTAGTCGGCATTGAGCGTCGGTGCATTCAGGAATACAGGCCCGGTAAGCGTGGCGTCGTTGCCTGCCGTCGCGAACGCACCGCCGTTGAAAATAAATGGATTGATCAGCGTCCCGCCGGCTGCAAGCGTTAGTGTGCCGCCGGTGAGAATGACCGAACTCTGACCAAGTGATGAAGGACCGGTCGCGATCAGATCGCCCGCCAAGACCGTGGTCGTGCCGGTGTAGGTACTGACGCCAGAAAGCGTCTGCGTTCCGTCG
>JBBQCK010000225.1:0-5400 GCA_038318605.1 Tepidisphaerales bacterium
AGCATCCGCGCGGACGTCACAAGGCCCGCGTGTTCCGTTCCCGCCTTGGCCTGACCGCCAATGACGCCGAGTTACTTCGCCGGACTTTGATGGACGCGGCACGGAACCAGCACGATGATTTGCGGCCGACCGACGCCGACGAGCATGGCGAGCGATACATGCTGGACTTCACCATGACCACCGCCGCCGGCATCGCGACCATTCGATCCGCTTGGATTGCTCCAGCCGGACAGGATGTGCTACGATTGACCAGTTGTTACGTGCTGTAGGACACAAGCCCATGACGCCCAAAATCCAACCGCTCGATGTTGTTGCCCTCACCTTTGATCTGCCCGACAGGGGCCTACTCCGGGGCCAGGTCGGAACCGTCGTCGATACCTATTCACCCGGCGTCTTCGAAGTCGAATTTTCCGATGACCAGGGACACACGTACGCACAACTGGCGTTGCGGGACAGCCAGCTTCTGGTTCTGCACTACCACCCCCAGCAGGCCGCCTGACGACCCTAATTTTTGCGTATAGGGCGTGTCAATTCGCCCACCTTGACCGCGCTCCCCGCTCCCCTATCATCGCGCAACGATCGCCATGACCAGTACCTTTGCACCGCCCGGCCGGGTTTCTGCTGCTTTTGATTCGCTGCGCGCTGCGCGGCGAATCGGGCTGATGCCGTTCGTGCCGGCGGGATATCCGTCGCTGGAGGCCACCCGCGCGATTCTGCGGGCGTTGCCGGCGGCGGGGGCTTCGCTCATTGAGCTGGGCATACCCTTCAGCGATCCCATTGCCGACGGTCCGGTTGTTCAGGAAGCGTTTGCACACGCCTTGGCAAACAAAATCCGGGTGAGCGACGTGTTGCAGATGATGCGCGATTTGCGCGGCAGCGTCGATATTCCGGTCGTCGCCATGGTTAGCTATTCCATCGCCTTTCGCCGCGGCATCGAGCAGTTCGCTGCCGAGGCGCACGACGCGGGTTTTGACGGGCTGATTCTCCCCGATCTTCCGCCTCCCGAGGCCGAGGATGTCTGCAAAATCCTGCAGGCGGCCGGTCTGGATACGATTCTCATGATCGCCCCCTCCACTCCGCCGCGCCGGCGGGAGGAGATTCTGCGGCTTTGCTCGGGTTTTGTGTATTGCCTCTCCGTTGCGGGGATCACCGGCGAGCGCGATCGCCTGCCGGCCGACCTCGAGCGCAATCTGCGCGACCTTCGCACACTGACCGATCTTCCGCTGGCGGTAGGCTTCGGCATCTCCAAGGCAGAGCATATTGCCCAACTGGGGGCGTTTGCAGACGGCGCCATCGTCGGCAGCGCGTTTGTGCGCAACATCCGACAGAATATTGGCAAGCCGCCCGATGAAATCGCCCGGGCGCAGGCGGAATATGCCAAAAGCCTGCTCGCGGATCAACTTCCGTAAGCCCATTCAATATCTAGACTTATCGGATATTCTGGCGGCCTGGCCTTGGCGGCTGTTGAAAGTATTTCGCACTTCCGCGGATTCTTCGTTGCGGCTTTGCTAACCCATTATCGCGTATGGTGTCTGCTGAATGGACGAGAAGGCGACAGGTTCGCAAACGCAGCCCATGCCGGCCGAGCAGCCGGGGCTTGAGCCGCCTCCTCCCGGCGCGATTCCCAGGCCGGGTGAGCCGAGCGACGGGCAACTGGTTCTGAAATGCATTGCCGGCCAGCGTCCCGCGTTTGACCTTCTGGTCACGCGCTATCAGCGCCAGGCGATTGCGGTGTCATATCGCCTGCTGGGTAATTCGAACGATGCGATGGAGGTGGTTCAGGACGCTTTCCTGAAAGCCTATAAGTCGCTCAGCACGCTGCAAAAGCCCGAGGCGTTTGGCGGCTGGTTGATGCGGATCGTTTCGAATCTGTCGCTCAACTTTCGGCGCGGCCGAAAATTGCGCTCGCAACTGCCGCTCGGTGATGCTCTGGGTTCGAGCGAGGCGCAGGAACAGGGCGGCGGTAGCGAATGGATGAGCCGCGACATCACGCCGCAACACCGGCTCGAAAGCCGGGAAATGGGCGAGGCGCTGAAGGTGGCGATGGAGCAATTAACCGAAAAGCAGCGCAAGGCGATCGTGCTGTTTACGATCGAGGAGCGGCCGCAAAAGGAAGTGGCCGAAATGCTTGAATGCAGTGTCGAGGCGGTGAAGTGGCATGTGTTTCAGGGACGAAAGCGACTGAAGGAATTGATGAAAGACCATCTGTAAAGCGCAGGCAGACCATGATCGACGAAGCCTTTGAATTTCAGCTCAGCCGCTATTTCGATGGAGAGACCTCCGCCGAGGAGTCCACCTTCATCGCCCAGCGTCTGGCGGCCGACCCGGAAGCGCGGGCCGCGCTATCCGACATCATGCGGCTTGATGCCGCCCTGAAGGCCAGCGTCGTGCCCCCGGCCATCGATTTTGATGCGCTTCATGCGGATATCTCCGCTCGCCTTGATGCGGCCAACGACGAACAATTGGCTGGCGAAACGCGCGGCCGCGGGTTCTGGGCGAATACGCGTATGCGGATTGGTGCGGCAGCTTCTCTGGCGGCGGCGATCGCGATTGCGTTCGGCATTCTGCATAATCGCCCGGGCGACGAGAGCAAACTGTCGCGGCCGACCGTAGCGGCCGTCGGGCAGGAGAATGGCGCGCTGGCGATGGTTTCCGGCCCGAAGGCGGAAGCACCATTGGGCGCGGAGCTGGTGAACATCGAGATCGGTCCGCCCACGCTGGCCCAGCGGCCACGCCGCCCGGCCGACTGGTACACAACAGAATCGCTCATGTCACAGCCGTCGCGTATCGAAGTGCTGGCGACCACTGCGACGCCCGCCTATGACAGCGGCTGGCCGATCCATTGATTCGCTCGTCGCGGCAACGTTAACCCTTGCCAGCGCCGCCCGCTGGACGATACTCGGGCGCATGACGCTCGACGGCGCCATCCATTCGGAGCATTTCATGTGCCGCTGCATCCCGTGCGTTTACCGCATCATTCACCGCATCGTTTTTGCCGCCGCCGCGCTTTCGATCACATTTTCGATCGCATTGACTTCCGCATCCGCGCGCGCGGAAGGGGAAGCGCCGGCCATCTCGACCTCGGCGCTGATCAACAAGGCGCTGGATGACCAGGTGAAGCTCACCATCAACGATGTGCTGCCGCGTGCCATGGAGGCGATTTCGCGCCAGACGTCCGTGCGCATTGAGGCGGACCCGGCGGTGTGGGATCTGCTTCCGTGGGGCCAGGACACCAACGTAAACGCCCGCATCGAGAACAAGACGCTGCGCGAAGCGCTGACGCTCATCACGCAAAAGCTCGGCCTGACGTGGGCGCTGCAGGATGAATCGATCCAGATTCAGCCGATGCCCGCGTTACGCCGGTTGGCGCGCCGGGCGGATTTGTCAGAACTTAAGCAACTCGATCTGCTGGCCGGCTCGCCGCTGGACCCGAAGGGCGAAACAAAAGGCCCGCTGCCGCTTCGACAAGTGCTCGATATGGTCGATGCGCGGCTGGCCGACATGAAAAGCCCCTTTGCGATTGAAAATCGTTCTGGCGAAAGCGTGCGCCAGGACGTGCAGATCAACATCGTCCGCGGCGCGACGCTGCTGGATGCGCTCGAGGCGGTTGCGAGCGACTCATCGGCCACTTGGTATCCATGGGGCCGCAGCGTCATGGTGGTGACGCGCGAAAACCGCGTGCGCGCCATGTTGTCCCGCACGATCGACAAGCGATACAGCGGCGCGGATGCGCTGCAGGTTCTTCTCGATCTTTCGCGGCGCAGCGGGGTGCCTTTTGATATCGCCAGCGGGTCGGTGCAGCAGATTCCGCAGGAGAGCCGTTCGTTTCACGCCAATGTGGAAAATGCGACCTGCCTGCAGGTGTTGGATGCGCTCTGCGCCGCGACGGGTCTGAGTTACACCGTGAAGGACAATGGCGTGGTGATAGCCAACAATTCCGCCGCCGGCGTCCCGACGGCCCGCGATCCGGTGATCGGCTCGCTGCAAACAGAAGTTGGCATTCAGGTTTTTTTGCGGGCAGCCGATCTGCCGCCTGATGTCCGGGAATATCTGAAGAGCAAGACTGCATCCGAAATCGAAAAAATCCGCGCCCACATGGACGACGAGGGTTTTCATCCCACCACCAAGCCAGCCGCCGCCACGCGACCCGCTGACGAAACGCTCTGATCGCCGATTCGGGCTTTTCCCGAGCAGTTATCGGGCTCTGATTCACACCCTCGCATCAAGCTGTTGCAGCGGCTGGACGATCAACCCTGTATGGACGTGTGGCATTGCCGCCGCACCAATACAGGCAGGGTAGCAGCATGAGCGAAGCGGTGAACACAGCAACCCCATCAATCGAAGGCGCTGCGGATGTTCAGTTTTTGATCGATGCAGTTTCTCGTGGCGTGGCGGCGGTGTTGTCGCTTCCGTCGGCGGGGATGTATCGCAATTACAAAAGCCGGTTTTTGGCCGAGTCGCCTGAGGGAATATGGGTGCAGTCGCAGCCGACAGAGACGCCGTTGGTCAACCAGTTGATCGCGACGGAAACGCCGGTTGGCCTGGCGTTCAAAGGTCCGCACCTGCGAATGATTTTCAAGGCCCGTCCGCAGCGGCGTAACCCGGCCTACGCGCTCAATGCTGAAAGTACGGTCGATGCGCTTCTGGTTGCGTGGCCCAAGTCGATGCAGGCGGTGCAGCGACGGCGAAATTACCGCGCGCAAGCGGCGCCAGCCACTGGATTGCTGGCGAGCGTCTGGCGTATTCCCGAGCGTGCAGACCTCCGCGACCGCCCGCATTCCACGGCGAAGCTGGCGGCGACCCTCCGCGATCTGAGCACCGGCGGGCTTGGGATGCTGTGCCACAAGGTTGACTCAGCGCCTGTAAAACTGTTGGACGGCGAGCGTCTGCGGGTGTTGCTGAAATATGAGCAGATGGAGTTGTTGCTTGAAGGGCGATGCTGTTTCCTGCAAAGCCTGCCGGACGGCAGTTTGAAATGCGGGGTCAACTTCCCAACGCTCGAGTCCGATCTTGCCGGCCGACAGTCGCTGGCGGTTCTTTCGATGATTGTGGGGCAGCTACAGCGCGACGAAGTGCGCCGGCTCCGGCTGGCGGGGTGATGCAAGGCCTCGACGATTCTTCCCAACCGGTATTTCATCGCATCCCCACGACGCGCGGCTATAATCCGAATGGATGATCCTGAAGATCGACAAAGATCACCAGCGATTTCGGCAGATCGTCAAGGGGCGAATCCGCGATGACCTGCGGAAATTTCTCACCAAGGGTGAATTGATCGGCAAGGAGGGCAAGCACCTGATCTCAATTCCGGTGCGCGGCATCGACATTCCCACGTTTCGATACGGCGACAATTCCCAAGGCATCGGCGCCGGCGAAGGCGAGGAGGGCGACGCCGTTTCACAG
>JBBQCK010000226.1:0-5377 GCA_038318605.1 Tepidisphaerales bacterium
CGTTTGATGCCACGCGGAAATCCAGGTTGTAGGCGCCGCCGGCGGCGACCGTGGTGTTGTACTTCACCCATTCGCCCGCGTGCGTCCAGCCCAGGCTGTAGCCGCCGCCGACGTCGCTGGTTTTCTCGATGTCCACGCCGCCGCTGCGATATTGGCCGCCCGAGTTGGCGTCGTCGGTGTCGTGATAGGCCACTCCCTCGCCGCCGTCGATAAAATCCTCCGCCTGAATCGTCTGGCTGGCGGCGGCCGCCTTGCTGAATTTCAGCCAGTTCAGATTCCCGACAAATCCGTAGCTGCCATTGGTGTCGTAGGCGACCTTCAACACATGCACGCCGCTGCCGACGTTCACGCCCGAAATCGTCACGGTTGACCACTTCTGCCAGCCGCCGGTGTTCGGCACATTGATCGAGCCGGTGATATTCGCGCCGTCCAGTTCGACATGCATCTTCCCGCCGCTGACGGGCGACGCGAGGCGCAGCGCCAGGTCGTATGCGCCGCCGCCGGCCGCGTCGATGGTGTATTTCTGCCATTCGCCGGCCTTGATCCAGCCGATGTCGTATCCGCCGCCGGCATCGCTGGACGACTCAATATCTACGCCTTCACTGGCGCGATTGGCACCGCCCAGATTCGCCGAATCAAGATCGTGATATCCAATGCCTTCGCCGCCGCTGTCGAAGCTTTCGGCCTCGATCAGCAGCCCCGATGTTGAAAACACCGGCACCGGCACGATGGGCCCGCTGTCGGTTCCCAGCGTGATCCGATTGTTGGCCAGCTTCTGCTGCCACAGCGCAAACTCCGCCGCCTCATCCGCCACGCTCGGCGTGGTCGCCCAGCTTGTGTTGCCGGTGTCGCCTGCCGTTGCCGTTGGCATCCAGAAGTCCGAGCGCATCAATCCGCCGTTGCCATTGTCGCGCACCAGCCCCGAGATGTTGTTGAAAATCCTGTTGTTAAAGTAGGTGCCGTTGGCAATATTGTTGTCTGGATCCCACTTGACGACTCCCGTCGCATGCGTCGATGTGTATCGGCGCCCATCGGGTAGAACGCCGGCCGATACCACGCGGTTGTTGTAGATCGAAATGTCGTGCCCTGTCGCCAGCGAAATGCCGCCGTTGCCCGTGCGGGTGACCTGGTTGTTGTAGATGTTCACATACGCCGTCGTTGTCGAGGCGTTAAAGCTTGTCACGCCGTCGGCAATGATGCCGCCGCCGGAATATCCCTTCGGATCCGCCAGCGGGTAATAGGCCCCCTGTATGAAATTGTCGTGGATCAGAATCGGGCTGGATGCCGTGCCACTGCTGATGAAGACGTTGATGTTCTCTTCGACCAGGCTTGCATCCGCGTCATTGATGATCTGATTCCACCCGATGTCGATACCCGGCACGGAAAGCACCTCGTCGATGATCACGAAATGCGCGATGTGATCGCCGGTGTTTTGGTAACCACCGTTTCCATCGCTGAACCGCCCGTCCATGTTATGAACGCGGTTGTAAAGAATCTTGATCGACTGCGAAGCCGTGTGATTGCCGCCGTAATGATTGACGAAAACGCCATACGCCACACCTTCGATGTCGCAGTGCTCGACATCGATCTGCGCACCTTCATAGATGCCGAGGAATGATCCCTTGCTCTTGCCATTCACGTTCGGATTCGTGCCTGTGCCGGTGGTGTTCAGCACCGTCACCTTGCTGCCGCTGACAGCGTTGGCGCTGATCAGATCGCCTGGCCCGCGAATGTTCGAATTGATGATCGTCACCGACTGGGTCGTCTCGATGCTGACGGCCGGCGTGTTCACATCCGTGCTTTGCCAGTTGCCGGTGTATGTGCCGCCGCTGGTGATGCGAATCGGCCCGCTGAAGCTGACCGACATCAACTGCCGGCTTTCCAGCCCTTCGACCAGATAAGACAACCCCTTCCCGCCGCGCACCGCGCGCGCGGATTTTCCATTCGATCTTGCGTGCATTTTTCTCTTTCTCCTGGAACCTCTGAAACCGATCGCGAAAGTCCATCCTACCGACGCGACCCGGCGGGCAAAAGCCGTTTCCGGCCGGTTTGGCAATAAGTTTTTCGCCCCCGAATGCTCTGGCCTTCGCCAATGCCTCGAGAAACGCCAACCATCGCCTCACCCACCCGAAACTTGCCCCACCCTGGCCCCGACGCAAGAGAATTCCCAAAATTCCACCCTCCAAGCCGCAGCCACATCTAAAAGCCGCCCCTCACACCCCAAATATCCCCTACACCCGGCCATCCGAAACACCACAAACCGAAAATGCCCGGTGGGTCGGACGCTCGTGTTCGGCTCTGGCCGCAGGCACGACGCTCCCAGTTTCCATCACCAACGCCATCGATCTCAATCGCTCGCATTGTGGGCCGGACGGCCTTGTTCGACTCCGTCCAAACGCCCGACATCGTTTTTGCAACGCTCGCATCCAGTGACCAACGCGTCGCCGCACCCATCTGAAAAGGACTCGCCCCAACCTCAGCGTCCCGATATAATCCTGTCTCACCTCCGAAAGGATCCCTACATGCAGCTTACCCGCTTCGCCTTTGCGGCCCTGTTGTCGTCATTCTTCGCCGCATCCATCTCTGCATCCCCCGCCGATTTGCGCGAAGCGGACCTTGCCCTGCGCGCGGGGGAAGCGGACCTCGCCGCCGCGCGCTCGTCGGCCGGATCGGCCGCCAATCCGGCCGCTGGCTCGCGCCTCAAGCTGACTCTCACTCGTCTCGAATCTGCCCGCGCGCGCATTGATCAGGCCGGCACCGCACTCAAGCGCATCGCACCCGATGATCCCTCCGCCGTTGCGTTGCGCAAACGGCACGAGACCGCGACGGCCGGCCTGGCTGCCATTGATGCGATCGTTGCGCCCGCCTCGCCTGCAAATCCGCCGGCTGCGAATCCGCCGGCCGGCAATCCTGCAAATCCCGTCGCGCCGGCCAATCCTCCCGTCGCCTCTCCTGCGCGTCTTGACTACAAACAGCAGCAGCTCATCAAAGACGCCAACTTTCATCTTCGCGACGCCGAGGGATACAGCGCCGGAGCTGCGGAGGTCGTCGCCAGACTTTCGGGCGATGGTCCAAAGCCAATTCATCAGGACGTCACCAACGCGCTAAACGCCGTCGCGACCGGCGAGAAAAAACAACAGCTTGCCGCCGGCTATCTCGCGCAGCTCCCGGCCGATCATCCCGACGTGCAGGCGCTGGCGGCAGCCGTCACACAGATGGCCGAAGCCCTCTCAGCCAGCAAAACCAAGCTCGTCGAGGCCGACGCCCATCTTCAAAAGCTTACCGGCATGGAGAATTATCCGAAGTACGACGCCGACTTCGTGCTGCTTCAAGACCTCGCGCGGCGCTATACCGATTTCGCCAATGTTTCGCAGCGTGCTGAAGCGCTGGCAGAGATTATTCGCGAAGATGCTCAGGCGCTTCGCGAATCTCAACGCATTGGGCAGACTTATGCCCCCCTGGTTGACCAGCACACCGAGCCCGGTCAGCGCATGACCCGCATGCAGGAATACTTCACCGAACATCGCACGGCATTTTCAAAGGAGTTGGCGGAATATCGCAAAGAGCTTCCCGCAGCTTTTGATAAGGATTTACAGGAAGCCGATCGTCTCGCGGAAGATGCGGTCGCCAACGCCAAGCCTGCTTTCTTCGGCGAGACTGGCGGCATCTCCCAGCAGTTCGGCTTCGCGCAATCCAAGCTGCTTGTGCTCAAAGCCTTCGGCGAAGCCGACGCAAAGCCGTTCGCCGACAAACTTGCCGCGTCCCAGCAGCGCATGAAAGAACGCGCCAAGGCGCTTGAAGCCCAGATCATCGCCACGAACGAGCTTCCGCCGGATCGCTATACCGCCGAAGACCGCGCCGACCTCATCCGCCGCGCCACTGAAGCCTTTGCCGCCCAACAGGGCGGCGCGCAGGTGCTGGCTGTCAGGATCCCCAGTGAAGCGTGGACGCGCGACACCCGTTGGCGCTGGTCGGGCGACAGCTTCAGCAAGTTCGATTCATCGCATTTGCAAATCCAGCTTCTGGTCAAACAGGACGAAAAGCTCGCCGTTATCCGCCCCATCAACCTCTACAAAAACCACCTGCAAGGCGACACCATCTCCGCCTCCCCGCTGGACGGCGCGAAAGACGAACTTCCGCCGCAACGCTATTTGCCGATTGAAAAGATCAAGTAATTGGTACGGCCGCATGCGCCTTATTTGTGCTCGCCGTGGCGGCCCGGCGAGGCGACCGCCTTCCTTGTCTTCTCACTCACCCGGAATCCCGGGGCTGGGGTGGGGGCGAGTGATTCAGCAACCGAGTACTTCACTCATGTCTACGCAAAAATTATTGCGCGCACGACCATAACGGACATTACAATTCCATAGAAAAATGCGAACCTGTTGTTTATTTTTTTTGGACCAAATACAGATCTTAAGATATGCAATATAGGAAGTTCGAATAGCAAGGCACCGATCATGACGCAAAAGAGCCCCGCGAAATCGCTGCGCGCGATGAAAGGCGTGATTGCAAGGCACGGTATGAATACAAGCGCATAACCGAGGACAAATCCGCGTAACATGCCCTCGGGCGTACGCCGATCGACTCCCGGCCTGGCGTAACCCAGCGCTTGCGGACCGTGAATTAACGCGGCGAATGGGCTTTGAGGAACCGGATGCCAGCGCCGCCGTTGGAGTGGCCGCCGGGTGTGCCCACGCCGGCAGCAACTCGATGAAAGACTCATATTGGTTCAGTTCGCGCACGATCGCGTCAGGCATCGCCTCCTGCGACAGCATCCCCGCATCCATCACTTCGCCCGCGGATTCGACGACCAGGCTCCATTGGCGTTGATCCCGTTCCTCGATGTAGAGCGTCCACCCGATTTCCCGTACCCGGCCAATGGATAGGCGCCCCTCCTGCCACTCGCGCAAAATCAGGGTATTCAACAACTCGATGGATTCGTTGCGCGATGAAAAGCCTGGAACCACATCGAGCGCCGCAAGCACTGCCATCGCGTCCGTGCGATCAACCGTTGCCAAATCGATCAGCCATTTCGCCAATGGCTCCCGGTATTCGGCGATCTGCTCATCGGCCCATGCGACCGCACAACCGGCATCCATCAAGCGAAACCAAATCGCCGCCGATGCAAAATCCGCCAGCACGCGAACGTTGGTTTGCACAACGGCCATGAAATCCTTCGTGCGGTCGTCGCTCGCGGAATCCATTTAATACTGGATCATTAACGAACGTCATCCAACTTAAAATTTGGATTCTCAATGATCGAGAACCGATTCCCAAATGGATCGATCACAGAAGCAACCTTGATCCCCTGCCCTACATCCTTCACGGGCTCGTCAGCTTTCGCGCCGAGCGAGATCAGCCGCTCATATGCTGTAGC
>JBBQCK010000227.1:0-5375 GCA_038318605.1 Tepidisphaerales bacterium
CGATGCGGGTTTTGTCGTGCCCGTCGCCGAGCCACGGTGCGCCGCCCCGATCGCGCAGCGGCTGCTGGAGGATGATGACCTGCGCCGGCGAATCATCGCCGCCGGGCGCGAGCGCGTGCAGCGCTTCCGCTGGGAGCGATGCGTTGAGACGATGATTCATTCCATGGGCCAGGCCCATGGTGAGGCCCGTGGTCAGGGCCAGGGTTGACCCGCCCTGCCCATGCGGGCAGGCTACGCGGGCGGCAGAACCTTTCTTTGCGGAGTTGAGCCTATGTCACCAAACGCCGACGCACCCCGACTTCTTCATCTCGGCTGCGGGCTGACCGCGCCGGCCGAGTGGACCAACGTCGATGGCTCGCGCAACGCAGCGCTAGCGCAACAGCCTTTCCTGAAAAAGATCGTCCGCGCCCTGAGGCTCGCGCCCAAAAGTCAGCTCGACATCCCGTGGCCAACGAATGTCATCGTCGCCGACCTTCGCAAAAGACTTCCCTTCCCGGCCAATTCGTTCGACGGCGTCTACTCAAGCCATCTGATGGAACATCTGCATCGCGAGGATGCGATCAAGCTGCTGCGCGAGGCGATGCGCGTCCTGAAACCCGGCGGAACCATCCGCACGCTGGTGCCGGACGTGCGGGCGATGGTGGATGAATATCTCGGCCAGAAAACTTATCCCGGCTCGCGTAACGACGACGACCCGGCAAGACGACTCTGCCACCGGCTGATGATGCGCGGCGAATCCGCGCCGCGCGGCGGCCTGCTTTACAGCCTCTACTCCGCCCGCACCGATTTTCATTCCCACAAATGGATGTACGACGCCGACTCGCTGATCAAACTGATGACCGAAGCCGGCCTGAACAACTGCCAGTCGATGCCCTTCCACACCTCGCGGATTCCGCACGTGGACAAGGTCGAACAGCCGCATCGATTTGAGGGGGGCGTGGCGGTGGAGGGGCAGAAGTGAACGTGGGAGAGCTTTGGCCACGAAGTTCACGCAGGCCGCGAAGAAGACTGTTCACTGCAAAGGCGTCTGCTTTGGGCTGGTATCTCACATCCACCCGCCCCTGCGTGGCGGCGAGCCTATTAAACCAGTGGCAACCTGGGCCGATTTGTCAGGGACAAAATGGAGATCGATGGTCGCGACGACTCGGCATCCCTGATTCCTCTGGACTACGCCCGTCCCGTTTCGGTCCAACACGCCCGGCCCAATTTGGCTCCCGTTTTGATCAGCGTGCGGACAAGGGTGGCGCTGGTGCTGGATTTTGCGCTGTTGCTCTACTTTATATGCGGATACCGGTCGGGCGCGGTGACGGTTGTTTGTGCCGTGATCGCGTTTGTCGCCTCGCTCGTGGCGAGCATCCGGGCAATCAGTTCGCGCGGCCGGTCGGGCCGCATATCGATCGCGGTCTACTCGCTGTTGATCGCGATCTGCCTGCTGTTGATCGCCGTGTTCCTGTTCGACATTGAGCAGTGGATTTTTCCCGGCGGACACTAAACGATCATCCTTTGACCCGCTGCCCCGCTCCCGCAGGTTTTTGTCGCGAACGGGTGGTCGATTGCGCCGATCGCCCACCCTTTGAAAGCGGCCGCTACCTCGGTGACCAGCTCAGGCACGGTGCGCGAGTGATCGTTCTGAGTCCCCGGCCGGTCGTGCAATCGCAATAAACCACATCAACAGCCAAAGTGAACAATATGACGCGAAAACACTCAAAATCGCCGCTTGAGAACGAGCGAACATTTTTGAATAGAGAATTGGCTGGACGATATGTAACATTCTCCCCGCCAGCCAAATATGGAATGCGGCGGCTATCAATATCACTACCAGGACCAAGGCTCGATTTTTAGAGGAAACATGCTCAACAACCCCATCATTGACTCGCTCGAACAACGCAGGCTCCTTTCGGCGGCAGTTCTCAATGGCGTCTGTGATGTCAGTGGCGCAAGTGGCGATGACGTCATCGCCATTGCCCGTGACAATGCCGACCCGGCCAAGCTCGTGGTAAACGTCAACGGCCGCGTGAAACGTTTCGACATCGCGGGAATCAGCAAGATATTGGTGCATGGCAACCAAGGCGATGACCTGATCCGCATCAGCCGGTCCCTGGCGATTCGATCGGTCCTCATCGGCGGCGCTGGGAATGACACGATGACAGGCGGCGCTGGCAAGGACAAGTTGCTTGGCGAGGCAGGCGACGACCTGATGTCCGGCGGCGACAACAACGACGTCGAGAATGGCGGCGACGGTGAAGACTCGCTCGTCGGCGGCCGCGGCGACGATCACCTCAACGGCGAGGATGGCGAGGATCTGCTTCGCGGCAACGACGGCCAGGACAACCTCGTGGGCGGCGCCGATGACGACAGCATCCTCGGCGGAAATGGCGACGACTCCGCAGATGGCGGGCTGGGGAATGATTCGATCGATGGCGACGCCGGTGACGACACCATCCTCGGCGAGGCGGGCAACGATTCGCTCCAAGGCGGCGAGAACGATGACGCCCTCAGCGGCGGCGCCGGCGACGACAGCCTTGACGGCGGCGCGGGCAACGACGATCTCGACGGCGAGGATGGCAATGACGACGTCAACGGCGGCGACGGCGCGGATCATATCCATGGCGGCAAGGGATCCGACCACTTTCACTCCGCGGATGACCAGTCGGAATTCGAAGACCACGGAACCAATGACACCGAGGATGGCCCGGACGGCAAGCCCGATGGCAACACACCTGACGGCACCACGCCTGACGATGTTCTACAGGGCATGGACGACTCGGTTGAGGGGCTGTTCAGAGCCTGAGCGCCTGCTGGAATAGGTTCAGAACCCTCGTGCCGGGCAAGGCGACGTGCGGGCAATTGATGCTTGTCGTGGGGGCGAGCGGGTTGTTGTCCCTATGGAGCGGCGTGGAAAATGTTCGGGCACGGGGAAACGTTCGACGGCGGCCGCGAAGGCGGGACAATTGGGCGAAAGCAGCGTCGCGGCGGCAGCACTCGCCCCCGGCAAGTTTGGCGGCTTTCAGACGCAAATCTGCGAAATCGTCGCAATCTGCTGATGCTCTTCTCTGTGCGCCTTTTTGCCCGCGGTGCCTTCAGTGCTCTCGGTGATTCCGCGCCATCGATCATCCCCGCGCATCACGCGCCGGGGGGTTAATTCGTCCGCTGCGGCACTGCGGTAAATCCCAACTCGCAACGGGCACCAGGGAACTTCTCAGCGCCCTCTGCGATGAACTCATCTTCTCCGTGTTGCTCCGTGCCGTCGGCGGGCAGTTCGCCCTTACACGCCGGGCACGACCTGTTTTGCCTGGCTGGGGCTGGACCATTCGAGTTTGGCGGTGGCGCTGCCGGTGTGGTCGTAGTATTCGACCTTGAGGTCGTAGGTTTGGCCGGCGGTCAGGGCGATGGTGCCGGTGTTTACCGTTGGGGCGTGGATGCTGTAGTTGTCGATGATGAGTTTGCCATCGACCCAGACGCGGATGCCGTCGTCGCTGGTGGTGTAGAAGGTGTACGTCTGGGAATAGGCCGGCCGGATTTTGCCGGTCCAGCGGACGCTGAAGGTGTCGGCGCCGATGCCGGCGATGGGGCTGGCGGACCAGTTGAAATTGATGCCGGCGTCGGTGCGGGTGGCGGTTGTGCCGCTGAGGTTTTCGTTGTCGAAGTAGGTTCCGGTGAAACCGACGGGCAGGGCGCTGCCCGAGCCGGCGTGGAAGCGAAGCCAGTTGAGGTTGCCGGCGAAGCCATCGGCGCCGTTGGAATCGAAGACCACCCTGAGCACGTGCTGGCCGGCGGAAAGATTGATCGTGCGGCTGAGGGTTGTGAAGCGCTGGTAGCCGCCGGTGGCGGGGATGGCGATGGCGCCGGTGGCGTTGGCGCCGTCAACCTCCACATGGAAGCTGCCGCCATAGACCGCCGCCACGCGGGCATCGAGCGCGAACGTGCCGCCCGAGCCGGCGTTGATGGTGTAGTTGAGCCACTCGCCGGCCTTGGTATAGGCGACGTCGTAGTTGCCTTCGACGCTGGTTTCGATGTCCACGCCATCGGAGCGGTATTTGCCGCCCTGATTGGCGCTGGTGGTGTCGTGATAGGCGACGCCCTCGCCGCCCTTGTCGTAATTTTCGGCCTCGATGAACTGATCGACGACGAAGGGCGTGCCGAGATAAGGCGTCGAGCCGGTCGGCGCGGGGACGGCCGAGGCGGTGAAGCTCAGCCAGTTGAAATTGCCGGCGAAGCCATTGGAGGCGTTGGCCTCCATCACCAGGCGCACCTTGCGCTGGCCGGCCGACAGGTTGATGCCGGTTTTGGTGATTGTCGTCCAGGATTGATATCCGCCGGTCGAGGGCACGCCGAGCGAGCCGGTGACGTTGGTGCCATCGACCTCGACATGGAACTTGCCGCCGGCGGCGGCGTTGGCGACGCGGGCATTGAGCGCAAAGACGCCCGAAGAGGGGACATTGATGAAGTAATCCGTCCACTCGCCGGCCTTGGTGTAGGAGACGTCGTAGCCGCCGCCGCTGTCGGAGGTTTGTTCGATGTCCACATTGTCGCTGCGGTATTTGCCGCCACTGTTGCCGGCGGTGGTGTCGTAATATCCCACGCCCGAGCCGCCGGTGTTGTAGTTTTCCGCCTGAATGAGCGAGCCGACAGTGACCGCGCTACCGCCGTAGGGCGCTTCGGCGGCGGGGGCGGCGTTGGTGGAGAGCTTGAACCAGTTGAAGTTGCCGGTGAAGCCGTTGGAGGCGTTGGCATCGAAAGTCAGCCGCAGCGTGTGGTTGCCGGCGGTCAGGTTGATGGCGCGGGAAAGGGTCTGCCAGTTTTGATAGCCGCCGGTATTGGGCACGGCGATCGATCCGGTGGCGTTGACGCCATCGACCTCAAGATGAAACGATCCACCTGAGGCGGGGGAGGCGACGCGGAAATCGGCCTGATACGCGCCGCCGATGGCAGCGTTGACGCTGTATTCGGTCCACTCGCCGCCGCGAACGTAGGCCAGGTTGTAGCCGCCGCCGGTATCGGAGGTGGTTTCGATGTCCACGCCTTCGGACGTGCGATATTGGCCGCCCTGATTGGCGCTGGTGGAGTCGTTGTAGGCGAGTCCCTGACCGCCGTTGTCGAAATCCTCGGCCTGAATGGTGGCCGCGCTCGAGCCGAGCGAGATGGGCGAGCCGTGATAAGGGGACTGCGTGGTTGTGGGAGGCGGTGGCGGCGGATTGGTCGGGGGCTGGCCGGTCCCGCTGGCGTTGATGGTCAGTGAATAGGATGGATTGGTGCCCAGCGATGTCACTTCGATGTAATAGGTTCCAGCGCCCGCGCCCGAGAGGCTGACGATTTCGTTGTTGCCGGTGCCGAAGCTGGATTCGACGATTTCGCCATCGTCGTGATACACCACG
>JBBQCK010000228.1:0-5370 GCA_038318605.1 Tepidisphaerales bacterium
TTGCAGCCGGCGCAAAAACATCTTCCGCCCCGGCCTACAACCCGCACTCCCGGCCAACCGGTCATTCAAACTACGCGGCTTGGACGCGACCCAAACAATCGCCGATCCCCTGAAAACCCTGCTGAAAACCGGCCAACTGCCCCCGCTGCAGGAGAACATCGCTGCGGATGGGCGAAGTATTACGCATATTTTAATGTCGCCAGCGGGCGGCAGGATTTACTCTTTGACCGATTTTGGCTAGACGTTGGCGTATGCGGGATCGACATTCCCTGATTTCGGCGACCTGTACGTTGATTTTTCTGCTGTTCGCGGCCATCGCTGGCGGTTGCCAGACCTCGCGACAATTCGCCCTTTCCTCGCGCCCGCCCGGTGCAACCCTGAAACTTGATGGCGTCGAACTCGGCAAGACGCCGATGACCCAGCCAATCGCTTTTTCATCCGGCCAGACGCGCATCGTCACCGCGTCGCGCGTCGGCTTCAAAGACACGCCGCTTCGCCTCACAGCCGATTCGCCACTGACCCAAACCATTGACCTCAAGCCGATCACGCGAATGGTCCGTGTCAATGTCGAGCCATTTCCAGCCATCATCAAAGTAGATGGAATCGCCACCAGCGCCGATCCGACGGCCGAATGGTCTAAGGAACTGGAGTTCAGCATCGACGCCGCCGGCAACTGGTCCACCCACACCATCACCGCCGAGCGCCTCGGATTTCAGCCTGCGGGCGGTACCGTCACAGGCGCGGAAACCGCGCCGAATCTGACGCTCGTGCTTCAGCCGATGGAAAAGGACGTTTCGATTTCGTCTTCACCGCCGGATGCAACGGTCTACTGGGATGGCATCAACAAAGGCAAAACGCCCATCACCCTTCCGCGAGAAAAGTTCGCAACCGATCCACAGACCAATCAGTGGCATTTTTACCGTCTGAAACTCCTGAAGCCGGGCTACGATCCGGTCGAGCAACAGATCAGTTGGGATGAAGGCCAGGCCAGCTATCGCTTCACGCTCAAGCCCATCAGCAAGGTCGTCCACATTTTGCCGACGCCCGCAAACGCGACCATAGCCATCGACGGCCGGGAGGTTCCCAATGACGCCGATGGCGGCGTGACCGTGACGCTGCCCTTCCCGCCTGACGCCAATGGCGAGGCGAAGAAATACGCCGTTCACATCACGCGCAAGACCGAATCTTCCGAGTGGCACCCAGCCGATCTGACCATTGGCTGGGACGATCAGAAGCAGGACTATCCGATCACGCTGCGCGAGGTGAAGACGACCTTGGTCGATTTGATTGTCCCGCAGATTGAACGGCCGGTGGATAAATGGCGCATCATTCCCGGTGCCGTGAGAACGCTGGCCGCCAAGGATGTCGCCGAGCCCAGCGCCCGCAGCCAGCCGGCGCGCGTCTACCAGCCCGCGGCCGGCACCTCCATCGATTCACTGGCGGTTTCCGCGTCACAGGTTGTGTTCAGCGAACTGATCGCCCGTGACAAAACCGACCTCCGCGCTGCCCTGAAGACCATCAGCACCGATGGCACACCCGGCGTGCGCGATGTCAGCGATGGCAAAAGCCTCGATCTGAATCCAACCTTCAGTACGACCGGTAATGAAATTTACTATTCGTCCGACCGTTCCGGCGGCCAGGACATCTGGAGACTTTCCACAAACGGGCAGGGGGGGTTCACTCAGTTGACCAAGGAGGAAACACTCGACCTCTATCCATCGGCCGACGCCTCCAATCCAACGCGCTTGTATTATCAGGGACTGGTCAACAACCGTTCCGGCGAGCCGCGCATCTACGTCAAGGAACTTGGCAAGGATTTTCGCACCGAATTGCCCGACGCCGGAACCCAGCCGCGCATCAGCCGAGACAATTCAAACCTCATGGTCTGCGTAAAGAATCAGAAAACCGGCAACCGAGATCTGCAGCTTTACAAGGTAAACGAAAAGCAGGCGTTGGCGGTCAACATCACAAACAACCCCGATTCAGATGATTTCGACCCGGCATGGAGTCCCGGCGGCCGAAAGATCGCCTTCGTCAGCAATCGCGGCCTGGACGAAGACCGCCGCAGCAACTTCGATATCTGGGTTCTAGACCTCGATAAACCCGATCAGCCCGTCCAGATTACAAACAACGCAAGCTGGGACGACTGCCCAGCGTGGAGCGACGACGGCAAATCGATCTACTTCCGCTCAAATCGCGGCGGCGCCTGGGCAATCTGGCGCATCGACCTGTCAACCGAAAACCAAGGTGGCACGCCGTAACGCCCGACCAGCGCCGGGTTCTGAAGCGACAAGTCCCTGCGCCGCGCGAGGGCCGACGGGCGACTCCGTGGAGCCAACGGGCGGTTTTGATTGGACAGTGAGCCGATTAGTCATTGCTCGTGAGGGTCAACGCCCCGCATCCCACATCAATTCATCTCCCCCACATCCAGCTTGTACTTCTTCATCTTCTTATAAAGCGTGGTCCGATTGATGTTCAACTCTGTTGCAGTGGATTGCCGGTTGAACTGATTCCGCTTCAGCGCACGCTCGATGATGCGACGCTCCGGTGCTTCCAGCGCCGATTCCAGCGGCTGGGGGCGATCCTCCTCCTCGATCACGCCAATGCGCTGCGCCGGGGCGGGCGGCACAAAACCAATGATCGCCTCCGGCAAATCATCCACATCGATCTGAGGCCGCCGGCAGAGCACCACCGCGCGCTCCACGGCGTTTTCCAGCTCGCGCACGTTTCCAGGCCAATGGTATCGCTGCAACGTGCTCATCGCCGCCTCGGTGAACCCGAGCAATTCCCGACCGGTCTCCTGCATGAAATGCCGAAGAAAATGCGCCGCCAGCAATGGAATGTCCCCCAGCCGCTCCCCCAGCCCTGGCAGGCGAATGCTGACAACATTAATGCGATAATATAAATCCTGGCGAAAGGTTCCCGCCGCCACGAGCTGCTGCAGGTCGCTGTTGCTGGCGAGAATCACGCGCACATCAACCGTGCGGGTCTGGCTCGAACCCACCGGCTCAAACGCCCGCTCCTGAAGCACCCGCAGCAATTTTACCTGCATCGCCGGAGACGCCGAGTTGATCTCATCCAGAAATATCGTCCCTCCGTCGGCCGACAGAAATCGTCCCGGCTTGTCCGCCACCGCTCCTGTAAATGCGCCCTTCACATGGCCGAACAATTCGCTCTCCAGCAATGTCTCCGGCAGGCTGCCGCACGAAACCTCGACGAACGGCTTTTCCCTCCGAGAAGATCGATGATGCACCGCTCTGGCCAGCAGCGATTTGCCGGTCCCAGATTCTCCGTTCATCAATACCGTCGTTCGTCCGTCGGCGACGGCCTCCACCAGATCAAACACCTTCAGCATCTTGTAGTCGTGTCCAATGATGTTCCCCAGTCCAAATCGGAGATCGAGCTGTTGCCGCAGCGTCTGGTTTTCAAACATCAGCGCCTGCTGCCGGGCGGCCTTCTGCACCACGACGCGAATTTCATCGTCGATGATCGGCTTGGTGAGATATTCAAACGCCCCCAGCTTGATCGCCTCGACCGCCCCTTCGATCGAACCGTAGCCGGTGATGATGACAACGACCACATGCGGAAATCGCCGCCGCACGTCGCGCAGATATTCGCCTGCGTTCATGCCGGGAATGTTGATGTCCGCCAGCAGCAGATCGACGGCGCCCGTTTCCATCGCCGCGGTCGCCTCGGCCGGATCGGGGGTGGTGCGCACCTCGTAACCTTCGCGCACCAGGAATTGCGCCAGCGATTGCAGGATGATTCGATCCTCATCAAGGATGATCAGGCGCGTTTTTGCCGGCGTATTGGATTGAATCATTTGCGTCGTCCCATAAAGCCTGCCGGGCCAGAACAGCCGCGCCGCCCGCCGCGGCGTGTGTTGCTCCAATGCCACGCACGTTCATTCTTTACATCGGCATTTATCCCTGTTGCGTGCAGACGACATCGAAAGTCGAGCGCAACACCGCTTAGTCTCCGCGCCGAACCGTAATTCGCGGGATATCGGGAAATTGTTTCTGCCTCGCTGACATCGCGCTCTCAGCGGCCGTTGATATCGTCGCCCCGACGATTCATCCTTGTGCCCGCATTTCGAGCGCGATGAAGACGAGATCTCGCGGGTAATCCCCGCCGAGGCCTTTCCCACTCGCCAAGTCATCCTGGTCGATTGCCGCGAACGCGCACTTGAAGGCGGTGTTTTGGATTTCTCCCCGTGGAACTTTCCGAATACCAGATGCCAATTTTGGAAGCGTCCTCACCGAAGGTGACGACGATTGCAATGTGACGCGCGGCAGTAAATAAACAAGGTTGATTGACTCCGAAGCCTTCAAGGGCCGTAATGTATGGCGTTGTCCGGCCGATGCTTACGAAAGGAAGTCTCCGATGCGGGTTGGCGTGCCACGGGAAGTGAAGCCCGATGAATATCGCGTCGCGATGATGCCCGTTGGCGTCGAAGCGCTGACGCGGGCGGGGCATCAGGTATGCGTCGAAACGCAGGCGGGCGTCGGCAGCGGGTTTCTCGATGAGGACTACGAAAAGGTCGGGGCGAAGATCATCGGTTCGCACGCCGAGGTGTTTGCGTCGGCCGACATGATCGTAAAGGTCAAGGAGCCCCAGCCGCAGGAGATCAGTCTTTTCAAGCCGGGGCAGATCGTGTTCACCTATTTCCACTTCGCCGCCAGCCGCGATCTGACGCAGGCGTGCCTGGAAAGCGGTATCGTCGCCATCGCCTACGAAACAATCCGCGACAAAAAGGCCGGACTCCCGTGCCTGACGCCGATGAGTGAGATCGCCGGGAAAATGAGTATTCAGGAAGGCGCGAAATATCTCGAAAAGCCAATGATGGGCCGCGGCATCCTGCTTGGCGGCGTGCCGGGCGTCGCGCCGGCTCATGTCGTTATTCTCGGCGCGGGGATCGTCGGCACAAATGCCGCCAAAGTCGCGGCCGGCCTCGGTGCAAACGTCGTCTTGATGGATGTGAACCTCGATCGCCTGCGCTATCTTGACGATGTCATGCCGCCGAACGTCCATACGATCTACAGCGATCCGCACACCATTCGCGAGCAGCTTCGACTTGCCGACCTCGTTGTCGGCGCGGTGCTCATTGTCGGCGCGAAGGCCCCGCGTCTCGTAACCCGCCAACATCTTACCGAAATGAAAAACGGTGCGGTCATCGTCGATGTTGCTGTCGATCAGGGCGGCTGCGTCGAAACAACGCGGCCAACAACACATCACCAGCCCACTTATGTTGTCGAAGGCGTGGTGCATTATTGTGTGACCAACATGCCCGGCGCCGTCGGGCGCACCAGCACGATCGCGCTCTGCAACGCCACGCTGCCCTATGCGCTGCAGATTGCCGGAAAGGGATAT
>JBBQCK010000229.1:0-5355 GCA_038318605.1 Tepidisphaerales bacterium
ACGGTTCGCGGTCAAATGAACAGCGCGGACGGCACCCTGCGGGCTGTGGAAATGGAGGTATCTCCGAGGCGCGGCGAATCGGCAGGAGTGTCCGACTCACAGACCCGTCTGCGATGCAAATTCTCCATAGTTTCGAGCACCTCGCGTGTACGCTGCCGCACTTTCACGGCGCGGCGATGCGCGTAAGATGCCGCTCGATTCAGTTGCAACGAAAGGAATGGCTACGTGATCCTTAAAAAGAGGCCGGTTTTGATCATCGTTCGCGATGGCTGGGGTAAAAATCCCTTTCCGCAATGGGACAGCGCCAACGCCGTGTATCTGGCGAAGCATCCGGTGCAGGATCGGCTGTTGGCGGAATACCCCTCCACTCTGATTCACACGAGCGGCTTCGATGTCGGTCTGCCCGACGGAACGATGGGCAACAGCGAGGTCGGCCACCAGAATATCGGCGCCGGCCGGGTCGTTGACCAGGAATCCGTCGCCATCACCAAGGCAATTCACACCGGATCATTCTTTGACAACGCTGAACTCAACGCCGCGGTTTCCAATGCGTTGGAGCATGGTTCTGCGCTGCATCTTTTTGGAATCGTCTCCGATGCCGGCGTGCACGGCCTGCTGGAACATCTTTATGGCATCCTTGAACTCTGCCGCCGCCGCGGACTGACGCAGCGCGTTTTTCTGCACGCGTTCACCGATGGTCGTGATACATCCCCAAACTTGGGGATCAACTATCTGCGTCAGATCGACGCGAAGATGAAGGAGATCGGCGTCGGCCAAGTCGCTACAGTCAGCGGGCGCTACTACGCCATGGATCGCGACAATCGCTGGCCGCGGGTGGAAAAGGCGTTTCGCGCCATTGCGCTCGGTGATGGGCCGCGTTTTGCCTCGGCTGAGTTGGCCATCACCTGGTATTACGCAAACCCCACCGAATCGAACATGGCGGGCGATGAGTTCGTCACGCCATGCATAATCTCCGACGATGGCTCGACCCCGCGTGCCGTGGTGCAGTCGGGCGACAGCGTGATTTTTTACAATTACCGCGGCGACCGGCCGCGCGAAATCACCAAAGCCTTTACGCAGGCCGACTTTTCCGGATTTGAACGCGGGCCACACCTCGATCTGACGTTTGTCACGCTGACCGCCTACGAACAGGGGCTTGCTGTCCACGTCGCCTATCCCAAGCCGCCGAAAATGGTGAACACAAGCGGCGAATTGATTTCGAACCTCGGTTTGCGGCAATTTCGCTGCGCAGAGACAGAAAAATTCCCGCATGTGACCTTCTTTTACAACGACTATCGTGAGCCCCCCTTTCCCGCGGAAGATCGGCAGATTGTCCCCAGCGCCCGCGTCAGCACCTACGACCAGAAGCCGGAGATGAGCGCATACGAAATCGCTGAAGAGACGATCCGCAGAGTTGACTCGGCGCAGTACGATTTCATGGTCGTCAACTTCGCAAACTGCGATATGGTCGGCCACACCGGCGTGCTGACGGCTGCTGTTCGCGCGGTCGAACACGTCGATGGCTGTGTCGGGCGAGTGCTGGACGCCGTTCAGCGTCAGGGCGGCTCGGCCATCGTCACGGCCGACCACGGCAACTGCGAGCAGATGATCGACCCCGCCACCGGTGGCCCGCACACCGCCCATACAACCTACGACGTTGAACTTTTTGTTGTAGATGATCGCCTGCGCGGCAAAAAGCTTCGATCGGGCGGAAGGCTTGCGGACGTCGCGCCAACTGCTCTGCAGCTCATGGGAATTGACCGGCCGGGCGAAATGACCGGCGTTTCGCTGCTGGAAAGTCGGGCTTTGGCCTGAATGCAGCGTCGGCCGAGTTTGCAACAATACACCGCTTATTGCCCGGCGGCGGGCGCGCCATATAATCGCCTGCCCCCAATTCCGCTTTTGATTGCGGCGTGGGAAAATGAAAAGGAGTTAAGAGGAGACGTAATGGCATTCATCATTGCACAGCCCTGCATCGGCACAAAGGACTCAGCCTGCATCGCAGTATGCCCGGTTGATTGCATCCATCCCACCAAGGACGAACCCGATTTTGAGACTGCGGAAATGCTCTACATCGATCCCGATGTCTGCATCGACTGCGGTCTGTGCGTGGACGAATGCCCGGTAAATGCTATATTTCCGCAGGAAGACCTACCTGCGGAATGGGCGGAGTTCATCGAAAAGAATTCCGCATATTACAAGAAGTAGCCCGGTGTAGCGGAATGAGTCTAGTACGTAAACCCAACGCTTGCCAATGCTTACGTCGACGATCGCATGCGGCAAAATGCCGCATGGCGCATAGTTGGCCACATTTTTAGTTTCTGTGAGTATGAGGTGCTGTGGGCGACAGGAAAATTCGTTGCGTGTGCAGCGATCCTGCGAAACGCCCTGGTTTGAATTGGGAGTTTGAGATGCGCAAGGTCATGTTTGGTATTGTTGCGTTGGCAGTTCTCGGTATGTCGGTCAGCTTCTCGTATGGCGCCGGCAAAAAGGGCGGCGGCAAGAAGCACCCAGCCTCGACGAGCGCCCCGGCCGATCCGGCAACCCCGGAAGCCGTTACTCCGATGCTGTAAGGTTTAAACCCCGCCAGCGCCCCGCGCTGACGTACAAACCCGCGTTGGTTTTTCTGGAGTTTTGATGCGAATCAGTGGAATCGCGGTAATTTTAGGCGCGTTTGTGGGACTTGTCGGCCAAACGGGAATCACCCGCGCCGAAGACAAAGTTCCGCAGGCGGCCGAGGCCTGTCCGGCGTGTACCGCGCCGTCAACCCAGGCCTCAGCTACACCAGTGAACACTCATTGCGCCGTCAATCCCGACGACCCGGCCGATCCAACGATCACGGTACAATACAAAGGCCGGACGATCGGGTTCTGCTGCGAATCCTGCATTGAGGAATTCAATCGCGATCCTGAAAAGTACATCGCGAAGATGAAGTAAGCTCGGAAAAACCACCCATCGCATCGGCGAATCCAGTTGTCTTTGGGCGGCTGGGCCTGCCGAACGATGGGATGTAACGCACAGCGGAAAGGCCCACTGCCATACGGCGGCGGGCCTTTCTCTTTTGATGAATTGGCCTATCGGGTGGGCCGCCGGGTGTGAAGAATGTCCAATCAGCGACTACTTATCATGCCGCCGCGGCTTGCAATTGTTGACGCTGTATCCGGCTGGATATCGTTTGCAGCGCCTTGCGCATCTCCCCTTTTCGCTGCGAAATGAGAAGGCCATACCGAAATTGCCCATCCGTCGTCTGGCGCACGGACTGCACACGCGCGCGGCCTGCAAGCTCGACCTTTTCGACGTTCATTGTCAGGTCGATATGTTCGCCGACGCGGTACTTTTCCTTTGCGATCAGTGCGATTCCCTCGGCGCTCATATCGAGCACCGGACAGTTTTTTTCGCGGCCAACGCGGGCAGTGAGACGCATGTGCCGCACGCTGACACGGAATATCTGTCTCTTGTCCGCCGGCTTTGGCTCTGAGAGCATTTCCATGCGCAGACGCGTCGGTGCGCCTTCACCACCGCTGAATCCGCTCAGGCGAACTTGGTGCGCGTAAAATTTTCCGCGCACCTCACCAAATGCTGCCGCCTCCAGACCTTCGGTGGGCGGCAACCCACCGGCAAAATCGACGACCCATCCGCCCCCGTCCTCCGTCACAATCGTACCAGCGCGCAGCGTCGGGGCGCTGTCAGTGCCTTCGGCAAGGGAAAGATAAATGGTGGAGCCGATGGTCAACATGAGCAAGCCTGTCGTATGGTGAAATGAACCATATTCCTCTATCGGCACGACGAAGCTACGTTCCATCGTCCAAAACCGCGCATGGAGCGAGGGCGGATGCAAGATCAGCAAACTAAAAGGTTTATGGCAGCAGATCAGCGACGGCGATGGGCGCTGCCGGCGCATGTAGTGCCGCGATCGACTCGCCGGAACGAAGAGTCGCAACGGTGGCGTATCGGTAGCCAAACGGCTCGGCCGAATCCGCAATTGAGTCGCGATGCACTTCGACGCATCGGTCGATGAGGTTGACGATCCAGTAATCCGGCACGCCCGCACAGGCATACAGGCTGGCCTTGCGGTTGCGATCAAATCGAAGGGTTGTGTCAGCGACTTCTACGACCAATTCCGCATGTCGCGGATGATGATCGATTTCACGGACAGCGCCCTTGACCACGCAGAGGTCGGGCTCGGGCTCGGAACTGCCCGGCACGCGGAAAGGTTGCTGATTGCAAATGACAAAACCGGATGGAAAGGCCTTGCGAAGTTGATGGTCTGCGAGGCGAATGGCAAACGCGTGATTGCCCTTCTGCGGCGGCATTTCAATGATCTCCCCGCCAATGAGCTGAACGTGCTGGCCCTCGAACCATCCCTCGTCCGCCAGACGGTGGTACTCTTCGCGCGACCAGCGCCGGCTATTGGCCTCGGTCAGGGGATGTGCAGTTGCAGCACCGGCCATGATCCTATTTTACCCTCCGAATCAGATGTCAAAGTACATGCAGAATTCGTACGGATGCGGCCGGACGCGCAGGGCGTCGATCTCATTTTCCCGCTTGTATTTGATCCAGTAATGGATCACATCCGCAGTGAACACGTCGCCCGCCAGCAGAAAATCGTGGTCCTGTTCCAATGCGTCGCAGGCGTCATCCAGTGAGCCAGGCGCCGAGCCGATCCGCTCATATTCGGCGGCAGTGAGATGGTACATGTCCTTGTCGAGCGGATCGCCGGGATGAATTTTGTTCAATATGCCGTCGATAGCCGCCATCGTGATCGCACTGAAGGCAAGATACGGATTGCAGGATGAATCAGGACAGCGGAATTCCAAGCGTTTGGTCTGGGCACGCTCTGAATACATTGGAATGCGAATGGCCGCCGATCGATTTCGCGAGGAATAAACCAGATTCACCGGCGCTTCATATCCCGGCACGAGGCGCTTGTAGCTGTTTGTGGTCGGGTTGGTGATGGCGCACAGCGCCCGGGCGTGCTTCAGTATCCCGCCGATCGCGTAGAGGCCAAGCTCGGAAAGGCCGGCGTATTTGTTGCCCGCGAACAACGGCTTTTCCCCTTTCCACAGGCTGAAGTGCACGTGCATGCCGCTGCCATTGTCCTGGAAAAGCGGTTTGGGCATGAATGTGACGACCTTGCCGTGCCGCGCGGCGACATTTTTGGTGACGTACTTGTAGTACATCACACTGTCGGCCATTGTCACGAGATCCTGATAGCGCATGTCGATTTCACATTGGCCGCCGGTGGCGACTTCGTGATGATGCGCCTCGACCGGAATGCCCATCTCCAGCAGCGTCGCGACCATTTCCGATCGGATATTTTGCAGCGTATCCATCGGCAGGCAGGGAAAATATCCC
>JBBQCK010000230.1:0-5353 GCA_038318605.1 Tepidisphaerales bacterium
GGTGGATTTTGTGCTTGCGACGGTGTGCCTTTTGGCGGCGGTTGCGCCGATATTGGTCGCGGCGCGCGGCCGGGGATGGATGCGCTGGTTCACCGCTCAGGCGGCAGCGTACGTTGTGATGATCGCCGTTTTTGCGATGGCCGTGCAGACGCCGATAGACAACGCACGCTCGCCGCGGGCATTCACTGGCGAGGTGATGGCATATCTGCAGCTCAATCCCGGCTGCACGCTGTCGCGTGAACGGTTACAGGAGGCGGCGCAGTTTTATCTGCCGGAAAAGCCGCCCGCTATGTATGAGCCGAATTATCATGATTTCGCCCTGGTGGTTGTGGAAAAGCGGCCGAGATATGACTCGGTTCAGACGGTTGAATCGCCGGCGTATTTTGCGCCGGATGTTCCCGGGCGCGTGCCGACGCGGGTCGAGGAGATACCTGTCAGCACGGCCGGGCCAATGAATTACTGGCGGTTATACAAGGTCGAATTGGGGGAGAAGCCGTAGTGCGGGCGTGAGGGGGTTTCCATTACAATGGTTGCTTCATGAACATAGAACCATCAAAACAGATTCCCGTGCCGCTGCCACGGATCGCCGCGTTTGAACGGTACGGATTCGGGTTGTTTCTGCATTATGGGCTGTATTCGCTTCTCGGGCAGGGGGAGTGGGCAAAGCACCACTTGAAAGTTTCGCAGGAGGACTATCAAAAATTGCCGGCTCGGTTTGACGCGGCCGACTTCGAGCCGGCAAAGATCGCGGAGCTTGCGCGTAAGGCGGGCATGAAATATGTCTGCCTGACGACGCGGCATCACGACGGATTCAGCCTTTACGATACGCGCGGGCTTAACACCTGGGATGCGCCGCATTCTGCCGCGGGGCGGGATCTGGTCGGGGAATATGCCAGCGCCATGCGCGAGGCGGGACTGGCGGTGTTTTTCTATCACACGACGCTCGACTGGTGGCACCCGGATTTTGACGCTCCGGGGCGGTGGGGGAATTACCTCGACTATCTGAATCGAAGCGTCGAGATTCTTTGCACGCATTATGGGCGCATCGACGGCTTCTGGTTCGACGGCAACTGGGCCCGCAAGGATCGTGACTGGCAGGAAGACAAGCTTTATGCCGTTATTCGCAAGCGACATCCTGAAGCGATCATCGTCAACAACTCCTCGACCGCGGCGCGCGGCAAGATCGGGCATCCGGATGTGGATGTGCTGACGTTCGAGCAGGGGCGTCCCACCGCGATACAGCGGGCGGGCACCACTAAATATCTGGCGGCGGAGATGTGCGAAACGATCAACAGCCACTGGGGAATAGCGGATTACGATCTTTCGCAAAAATCGCCGTCCGACATCATCGATCGACTGGCATCGTGTCGAAGATTTGGCGCGAACCTCCTGTTGAACATCGGCCCGACAGCGGCGGGTGCAGTCCCTGATTACGACAAGGCGTTGCTCGAAATCGTGGGTCGGTGGATTGAGAAGTGCGCGTCGTTTCTCTACAAAGCCGTGCCGACAAGTTTGAAAGCCCGCGGGCAGGATTTTGTTGTGCAGGATGGGGACGATCCATCGACTTACTACTATTTTCTGCACAATCTGGCGATCAGCGGCAATCAGCATCTGCACTCAGGCGAAGCCGGTGAGGGGCTGAAAACCGTACAGGGCGCTCTTGCGCCGGTGCGAAGCGTTCAATGGACGGACAACGGCGAATCACTGGTATTTTCGCAGGATGCCGTGCTTGGCGCGCTGACGTTCAATGCGACGAACTATCCCTACGGCAGGCAACTTGTGGTGAGGGTGGCGAAAATCGAGACCAGCGGCGCGGCCCGGCCGTGAATTGACGCTGGCAGGAATTCAGGCAAGGCGTTCCGGGAACTCGGGCCGACATGGGTTGCGGCCTGAATCACGTTCAACCGGAGTTGGCTTCGGCTTATGGCGTCGCTGAAGTCGGCGCGGTCGCTGGCATGAAGGTCTTCGACGATGCCCTGCGCGTTTGGATGGGTGCGGAGAAAATACTCAACAGCGGCGTTGAGCTTTTGATAGGCGGCCGGGTCCATGTCGCTGACGTTGCGCTTGGTCAATTTTTCATGGCGCATGATGCCGTGCCGATCTTTCCAGACATTGGGATAAACCACATCAACGACGTGGTCTTCGGTGTAATAGCGGAGGATTTCCAAGAGGTTTGCCTGCATCGCGTCAACGTACGACGCGCGGGCGATTTCATACTGGCGGCCGCGTTCGGCGGGGTCGTTGGTGGTGATGGCGCGAAGGTAGGCGGCGTCTGCAATCGCCATGGCGCGACCGGCCCGCAGTGCATCCTGGTGAGAGTCGTAGGTTTCGACGTTGGCCGCGTAGCCGCTGGCGATGTGGCGGGCATATTCGGTCAGCGAAAGCCCGGCCAGACGAACGGCACGGTCGTAGCAGAACAGCGCGTGTTCAATTCCGGATTTGTTGCGCAGATTTGCCGCGGTCAATTGGGCCGTGGATCGCTCGATCTGACCGCGATCCGCTTCGCCGACGGGCAGGCCGAATATTTCCATTTCGAGGCGCTGGCCCTCTTCGGCTTCCTGTTCGCACCAGCTCTTTAGTGTTACGGCCGGCCGGCTGTCGATGACGCTTTCGGATAGTTGCGCGTGCCGTTGGCCGTAGCGGAAGATCGTGCCTTCGCGCCCATAGACGACCTTGCCGTCCTTTACGCGCACGTCTGAACCGAGAACCTGGGCTCGCTTGAGATAGTTGTAGCCGAGGGCATAGGGGGGCACGCCATACGGAAAGCCGCCCCAATCGGGTGAGTCGAATTGCTTGAGATATTGCAGATCGCTGCCGTCGTTCCATTCCGCGGCCGCGGGAAGATCTGCCGGCCGCTCGTGGGTCGGCACGAGAAACTCGGGAAGTATGTGACCGGCGTCGTCGAGCAGAGGTTCGTGGTGGTTGACAATTCCGCGTTTGTCGGCCGACGTTCCGCCCGGTCGGGCGCGCGTGTCGTGTCGAAGCTGCTGCGTGTAGTAACCCTTCTCGGCGGAGTTGCCCAGCTTCTGGGCGTAGAGATCTCCGATTGCCTGTTCGATGTTGATGTTGTCCGGCCGATCGCGATCGACGGCCCGGCCGTAGCGAATGGCGTCGAGAATGGCGGCGTACTTGTTGGGTACGTTGGCCATCTGCGCGCTGACGTTGTACGCCTTGTTCCAGATCTGAAATATGTGGACGGAGTCGAACTCAGGTTGAAGCAGGCGGATCAATTCGATTTCGGTATTGACATCCTCAAGGTCGCGGTTTGCTTTCTGATTCTCGCTATTTACCCACAGGATCATGACGAGCGGGCCGCGCAGGCCGCCGAGCACCAGCCCCAGCGTGAAGCTGTTCAGGGAACTGAGGCGATTGCCGCTGCGCGCGGCGCCGACGAGGGCATGCTGCTGGGCGGAGGCGAAGTTGCGCGCCACGCCGACCAACAGGATCGATGCCAGGAGCAACAGGGTGATGCCAAAGCGTGATCGTTGCATGAACAATCCGGGCGAAATGCCCGGTCCTTGATTGCCGTTGCTCCGGCGCGGCGCGTGGCCGGGCGACGGCGCGCCAGTTTAAGGCGCGACTTCCTTGAAGCGCAGACGGATGTGCGTCAGAAGCAGCAAGGGTATCCCGAACATCACGACGACCTTTAATGCCGCGGCGATGGATGCAAGCGGAATTGCCGCGCCGCTTTCGAGCGATTCGCCGGCCGCGAAATGCGACAGGTCGGGAAGAATTCGCGCCAGCGCCTGCAAAACGTGATCCAGCGCCTCGTAACCCTCGGTCAATACGGTATTCGGTGTCGGAGCAAGATTTCGGCCGAACACTTCGCCGATGACCGATCGGCCGCTGACTTCGCCGAGCTGGGTTACGGTCCAGTTGCCAAAGAGCAGAATCAAAGTTGCGATGACCGCGATCGGCCAGGAAACAAAGACACTTGTAAAGACGGCGATCGTTGCGACGAGGACGCTGAGCAGCCAGAGCACAAGCAGGCTCTTGAAGAGGTTGAATGCAAAGGTTTCCGTGCCGGCGACGGCTCGGATTGAAGCATTCTGCCCCGTGCGCAGATCGAGCCAATGGCCGGTGGTAAGGCATTCGATGGCGACGTCAAAATTGCCGCCATTTGCCTGAGCCTTGGGTATGGTGAAGAAAATCGATCGATTGTTTTCCGGTGTCAGTGTCGGCGATGTGGCCAGCTGGTCTGCGGTGTCGGGTTTCAACAGTCGCGCCTGGCATTGTGTGACGATCGTCTCTTCGCCGCCGCCTTCGACGGTGAGGCGAATTTCAAAGTCGATGTGATCCGCGCCGCGGCTTAGTTCGACGTTGCGAAACGGGTATATCGCGACGGACGGGTTCCGCGGATCGCCGGCGATTTCCTGGCCGATCCGGCCGACGCGGCCGCGGTGCAGAATTGGGCGATCTTTGGTGGGATCGACCTCGGCATAGCGCCCGCTGCCCGCGGGGATCATGATCGCGACATTCGACGGATCGACGGCGTATTCCGAGGCATCCATGCCCTCGATTTGCAGGTAGACAGTCTCGCCGGCGTTCAGGAGCGGATGCAGATCGGCCGGGGTCACAAGGACTTCAAATTTTCCGGAGGCCTTGTTTTTGAATGCGCCTTCTGCGCCGACGAGAGTGGCGGCGGGAACCAGCGTCAGGCCGGCATCGCTGACAAATGACATCGAGATGGTCGGCTGCACGGGCAGCCCCCCGACGGGCTGGGTTGCCGGAGCGGTGGATGACGCAACTGCTTCGTGCGTGGTGATGTTTTGCGTTGCCGGGGAAGACTTGGGTTTGGTCGATGGTTTTTTCGCTTCGACGGGCGCGCCGCGTTTCATTGGCCGGATCGCCGGATCGACAATGATACGAACACGTGGATCGTTTCCAGCGACGATGGGCGCGGTGCGGTTGGGTTTGTCGCTGCCGGGGACGGCGGCCGCAAAATTGGGAAATGGCACGAGCAAGTCCTGCTCATTTTTTCCCGCGACCCAGCGGCGTTCGCCGTGGCGCGGAACCTCGGCATAGAACTGGAGGCCGGGCTGCATGCGGGGCGGCAATGTGCGATCGAAGATGGGCAGGGCGTAATCGCGGGCGTGGAGCAGGCCTGCCTGGTTGTAATAGTTGAGGGTGTCGCGCCGAACGGCGGCGGTTGGGTCGTTGGCGGGAAGGGCGGCAATTTCCTCGCGCACACCGCGCAAAAGACTGTGTTCGTGCCAGCGGAGGTAAACGTAGGAAAAGACCCCCATCAACAGCAAGACCATCGCGGAGATCCGGCCAAAGCCGATGACTTTTCCCAACGCGATTTCCAGGCGGGTCGCGGGCTTTGTGGCGATTGTGTAGATGACGCGGCTGT
>JBBQCK010000231.1:0-5344 GCA_038318605.1 Tepidisphaerales bacterium
AGGTCTGCCGCTGAGATGAACAGGGGTTGTTGCGTCGCGTCCTTGCGTTTGCCAAGAGCCATGCGAGCATCTCAGCGCGGTTGCCACGCGGCGTCAAGAGGAAAAGCCGGGGCGGGGGACTTTAACCACGGGCTGCTAGCCGACGACGCGGCGGAGGTCGGCGAAAAACTCGGGATAGGTTTTGTTCACGCACTGGGCATCGCGAACGAGAACGCCCTCGCAGCGCAGCGCCGCAAGGGAAAAGCTCATCGCCATGCGATGGTCGTCATAGGTGTCGATGGCCGCCGCGCGCACAACATCGGGAGGTTCGATATGCAGATCGTCGCCGTCGATTTCGATTGATGCACCCAGTTTGCGAAGCTCCGTCGCCAGGGCGGCGATGCGATCGGTTTCCTTGACGCGTAATGTGTGCAGTCCGCGCAGGGTCGAGGCGCCGTCTGCAAACAGCGCAACCACCGCCAGCGTCTGCGCCGTGTCCGGCATGCCAGCGAGATCTGCGTCGATGCCGTTCAGTCGGTCCGGACCGGCGATGGTGATGAAATCGCCTCCGAAAATCAGATTCGCGCCCATCTGGTGCAGCAGATCGGCAAATCCGACATCGCCCTGAAGGCTATGTTTGCCAAGTCCTTCTATGGTGATTTTCGCGCCGGGATAAAGAGCTGCCGCTGCCAGAAAGTAGGAGGCGTTGGATGCGTCCGGTTCGACGCAGTATCTCGCGGATGAATAAGTGCCGCGTGGCACGATAATGCGGCTCGGATCTCCGGTCGCTGGATTGCGCTCGAGCTCGGGCGTGATGCCGAATTCATGCATGAGGCGCATCGTCATCGCCACATAGGGCCAGCTCGTCTGAGGCGTCTCAAGGTCGATCGCGACCTCGTGCCTTGCAGACGGACATACGTGCAAAACTGCCGAAAGAAACTGGCTCGACTGCGCCGCGGGATAGCGTGTCGTGCCGCCGGCCAGTCCGTCGGCTTCGACTTCAATCGGCGCAAATCCCGGCTCCATGCTGTAGGAGACGCGCCCGCCGAGGTTTTTGAGTAAATCAACAAGCTGGCTGATCGGGCGGCGGCGCATGCGGGCGATGCCGTCAAGCGCGTACCGCCCACGCCCCAGCGTGCAAAGGGCGGCGAGAAAACGGATCGTGGTGCCGCTATTGCCGCAGAAAAGTTCGGCGTTGGAGGATGGAATCGATCCGCCGCGCCCGTGAACATGCACGCGGCGCTCATCCCGATTTATATCGAGCTTGAAGCCCAACCTGGTCAGCCCTTCAAGCATGACCAGCGTGTCGTCAGCGAAGAGCACATTGGACAATTCGCAGATGCCGTCAGCCATCGCTGCCAGGACCAAGGCGCGATTGGTCAGGCTCTTGGAACCCGGCGGCGAAAATCGCGCCTCAAACGGTGCGGACAGCGGCTCCAGTCGCTCATCGCTCATGGGTGCAAACATATGAGCGAAGCGGATGCGCGCCAATGCGGGGCAATCCTGCAGGGACATGGATTTCGCGCGGCCGCGTGTCTCAGCTTGCCGTTGGCGGGTCGGCAGCAGGTGTGCGGATTTCACCTGCTGTGCCCGTGTCCGCCGTCGCTGATGCATCTGACAGATGCGCTACGGCGATCGATCGATCGAACCGCCGCTGTCGAAGATCCTCGACCGGCGTCCAATATCCCAGCGTTGCCGACACGCCATCGAGATCGATCCCCTCGATCTGGAGCATTAGTTGCCATTTGAGGTGCGGGTCGAGCGAGGAATCAATGCGCGCGACGGACGGATGTCCCAGAAGCTGGTGCCTCCCCGCGGGCGGGGCGCTCTGGCGGTCAACAGCATCGAGCAGCGCAAGATATTTTGCCAACTCACCGCCGGGAAATGCGCGGCGCAGGTTGCTGCTGCGAGAAGGCAGCGTCATGACAGGGCGATATTCGAGCAGGTGCGACTCGCATCGGCTCATAGCGCTCGCGGCCGAGGGAAGCGGCGTACGGCGCAGCTTGTTCTTCGATTCGGCGACGCACTGAATCCACCAGCGGGCGTGGTGCGGTGCATCATCGCTGTCGCTCAGGCCGGCCGCCAGACCGGAGACGTGGAAAAATTGCAAAAGCCCCGCCGGCGGCAAAATGCGCCGCGCATCGTGCCGGCCGGCCTCGCCGAGATTGATCTGCGCCACCAGCGTCAGCGGCGTTTCGCCCCAGTAGGGCCAGGGACATCCAAACGGCAGATCGGGATCGCCGCCGAACTTTGAAGCTGCCGCCGGGATACGCGCATCGGCGAGTGCGATCGCCTTGATGCGCATCGCCGGCAAAGCCGCCCGGATCAGGGTCGATTCCATGCGCTCAAAACCGTGCAATCGAATCAGCTCACGCAATTTCTCCACCATCGCCCACCATTATTCCCCATCGCGACAATTCCTTGAAGTGCGCTCCGCGCAAAATCATTGACCGATGCCGATGCTGCGGCCGATGCTGCGGCCGCACGAAAAGCAAACTCACATTTGCCCGTCCGCGTCGTCGAGCATTTCCGCGACTCTTGTCTGCGGTCGGGACATTGGAAGATCCTTCAGCTCGACATGCATCGCCCAGCGTCGCGGGCGGGCAGTATCGATTGAAATGGCAGCGGCGCCGTTGGAAGTGACCTTCTTTACCTCGCATCGCACGGCGGTGAACTCATATTGACGATGCGTGAGCGCGTGATCGAAGGAGCCGAGAATGCGGCATTTTTTCACCGCGATGCCGATCGTTGCCACCACCGCCGCAGGCGGCGGAAGTAATTCAGATTCTCGAGGCACGGTCACAAACTGCCAGAGGTTCGCCCATCGTCCGGTGGGCGGGCGCTGTTCCATCAGCCAGCGGCCATTTTGCTCCACGGCGAAGACCCAGCGGCGAATGATAGGCCGTGTTTTAACCGGGCGCGGCGCTGGGATTTGATCGACCAGCCCCGCCTGCCGCGATTGACAGCATGCTGCGACGGGGCAGGTCTGACATTTGGGATTGCGCGGCGTGCAGACCAGCGCACCCAACTCCATCAGCGCCGAATTAAAATCCCCCGCACGGCGTATGGGCACAAGTTCTTCCGCGCGCCGCCAAAGTGCCTCGCGAACAGCCGGGCGGCGCGGGTCTTCGCGAATGGCGTCGAGTCGGCACAAAACGCGGGCGACGTTGCCGTCTACTATCGGGGCGCGAACACCGTAGGCGATCGAGGCGATCGCACCGGCGGTGTACCGGCCGACGCCGGGCAGTTGCAGCAATTCTTCGACCGCTCGTGGTGGTCGGCCGCCATGCCGGTCAACGATTACGCCGGCGGCGCGATGGAGATTTCGCGCGCGGGAATAATACCCCAGCCCCTGCCACAGCAGCAGCACATCCTGTTCACCCGCCTCGGCCAGCGTTGGCAGCGTCGGGAAACGGGCCATGAAACGCTCGAAGTACGGGATAACGGTCGTTACCTGCGTCTGTTGAAGCATCGCCTCGCTGACCATTACGCGATACGCATCAGGCCGATTGCTGCCTTCGTCCTGATTGTCGCCGATTTCGCCCGCTTTAGCCGCAGTCCGCCGCCAAGGCAGAAGTCGCTGATGTTGGTCGAACCAGGCGAGCAGGCGCTTCCTGAAGTAATTTCGAAGCGATGGTAATGGTGGCACTGTCGAATGCGTATGCGTTGTCCGACCGGGCGAAGTTTGGCTGGATGCTGGCCTTAGTGACGCGGACATGATGGCTGATTCTTCGACTTTTTGTCCGATTGGCCACAGCGCGTCCCACATCGCGCGGCTGATTGCAAACTATTTGGAAATAAAGTGAACCTATCGGGGATTTTGCTTGTACGAGATTGAGGTGGGTGTAAGGTATGGCGTGGAAGTTTTGCGGCGGGTTTGCCGCCTTTCATGCCGCATGCGGGGGTCGGGTCGAACACGGATGTTTCATGCCGGAGAACTCATGCGCGAACCACATGTTGACGATCACGTTCGATTAATTCAGGACATTCCCGAACTGGCGCTATTCCGCGGGGAGGTCGGTGTCATTCGCAGCACGTGGATGGCACCAAGGATCGCGTTCGAGGTGGAGTTTCACCCGGGCGGTATCAATCAACAGACTCGCGCGCTGCTGATGGCCGAGCAGGTGACGGTTGAAGAGCAATAGACCCTGCGAAGCAGCGAATAGTGAATTGCCGGCGTGTTCAATTCACTATTCGCTGGGATTGCTGATGGGCACTTCAACTATTCAACTCTGCGCTCGATGACGGTTTCCTTCTGAATCACCGTGTGGTCGCCCGATTCGGATGGCGCGAAGCGGACCTGTACCTGATGGCCGCGATCAACCCCGGATTCGTGTACGACGCGGTTGTTGATGCGGATCTGGTTGGCGTCCGGATCGACGAGCACTTCGTCCCGTCCTAAAACCCGGCCGCTGTAGAGCACACTGTCGTCGTTCTTGTCATATACATAGACCATTCCGTCGCGGGGAAACGTGTACGAAAGCTTGTTGTTGCCTGAAGCGGTGATATCCGCACTGGCGGGGATTGCCCGCATTCCGCTTGAGCTGGCACAGCCGCCGCAAAACAGCACCGCTCCTACGGCGGCAGGGGCGAGCATTTGCCGTATAGCCGGGATTTTTCGCATGGATAGGCTCAGCATGATTGCTCCTTCTGGTTGAATCACTTGCCTGTTGATTGGAGCGCTGAAAATCAGCACCCATAGAATCTGATGCAACTGCAATGCCACAGTTGACGCGGCATGTGGACTATTTTTATTTACGATCCGCGTATAATCCGGCCCATGGCGGATGATGTGAAATCAGAAGGCACCGAAAAAAAGCCCGAAGTCCCACCCTTGACCGGCTGGCGCGGCTTCTGGAAAAACCATCTGCGCCCGATCGTTGTGATCGTCGTTTTCTTTCTGATGGTGCGCAGCTCCCTCGTTGATTGGAATGACGTGCCGACCGGCTCGATGGAGCCGACCATCCAGCCGGGCGATCGCATTTTTGTGAACAAACTGGCGTACGACCTGAAGATTCCGTTTACCAAAATTCGACTGGCGCATTGGAGCAAACCCGCGCGCGGTGATGTCGTCGTATTTGCGAGCCCGGAGGAGGGGGAGAACCACGGCACCCGCCTCGTCAAACGAGTGATCGCGGTGGCGGGGGACACCGTGCAGGTCAAGCAGGAATTCGATTCCGCCACCGGCGCGTTTTCCTCGAAGCTGTTTATCAACGGCGTGGTGGCCGACTATGAGCCCATCGACGCGGACGCCGCCCAGCAGCGCGGATGGTTCGCGGCCGACGCAAATCACGACGTGCAGTTCTTCACCGAGAAATTTCAGGGCTTTTCGCATCCTGTTGCCAACCTTCCCCACGTCAGCGCA
>JBBQCK010000232.1:0-5341 GCA_038318605.1 Tepidisphaerales bacterium
CTGTGTGTTTGCACCAACCTGCGGCAATGCCATGGCGCTCGAACACGGCGGCGATCTTTACTCCTGCGATCACTACGTCTATCCGCATTACAAGCTGGGCAACATTCTCGATACATCGATGCGCGATCTCGTCGATTCAGCGCAGCAGCGCAAATTTGGCGCGGACAAGCAATTGACGCTGCCAAAATACTGCCGCGAGTGTCCGGTGAAATTTGCCTGCCACGGGGAATGTCCCAAGCATCGCTTTCTGCTGACGCCTGACGGCGAGCCGGGGCTGAATTATCTTTGCGCCGGCTACAAGCATTTTCTCCAGCACATCGATCCTCACATGCGGACCATGACGATGCTGTTGCGACAGGGTCAGGCGCCGGCAAATATAATGTCGATGCTCAATGGCGAATCGCGGAATGCGAAAGCCACGGCCGCCGCGGCGAATGCATTTCGCGCCATGCCGGCGCGTGGGATGGCGGGCATGGCCGCGTCGCCGCAAGCGCGCGCTGCCGCGCCCGGACGTAACGATCCATGTCCCTGCGGATCAGGAAAGAAATACAAGAAGTGCTGCGCCCCATAGTTCGACGATATTTGCAGCCCGCAACCAAACCGGAAACCGCCACATGCCATCCCGGCCGAACATTCTGCTACTGCTCTCCGACCAGCAACGTGCCGATGCGCTCGGCGCGGTGAATGACGCCATTCAGACGCCGCATCTCGATCGCCTGGCGCGCGAAGGCACGCTTTTCAATCGCGCATTTGCTCCAACGCCGGTGTGCCTGCCGTGTCGCGCTTCGCTGTTGAGCGGCAGATATCCCAGCACCCACGGCGCTGCGCACAATGGCGCGGGATTGCCTGAGGATTATCCGCAACTGCTGTCATCGGCGCTGGCCGATCGAGGTTACTACACGCACATGATCGGCAAGAGTCATCTCACGCCCTGCCACGATCCGCTGTCAAAGGAATCCTCTCCGTTCATCCACAACCGGGCCTATTTCCGCAACTGGCACGGACCCTGGTATGGCTTCGAGCACGCCGACATCGCCATCGGGCATTCAACCGAAAAGCATGCCTGCGGCATGCACTATGGCGCGTGGCTTGAAGATCGCGGCGTCGATACGTCCAGATATTTTGGGCACACGGCATACGAAGAATTTGGCGCGTGGGATCTGCCGGAGGAATTTCACAATTCCGCATGGACGGCCGAGACCACGATCAACGGTATCCGCCGCGCCGCGGATTCCGATCAGCCCTTTTTCATCTGGGCAAACTTCCAGGACCCGCACAACCCTTGCATGGTTCCCGAGCCGTGGGCGAGCATGTACGACCCAAAGCGTATTCCGCAGCATGGCTTTAAGCCGGGGGAGCCGGAATGCTTCGCCGACAAGCCGGCGTTTTACCGCGAGATACTCGATCAACCCGGCCCCTACGCCTGCAAACCGAGCGACCGCGGAATGCGCGGGGCTGGAAACGTCTGCCATCTGGACTGGACGCAGGAGCAGATTCAGGAAAACGCCGCGTGCTATTACGGTATGGTCAGTCTGATGGACAAGCAGATCGGCCGGATTCTCGCGGAGCTTGATCGCACTGGCGCTGCCGACAATACCCTGGTTGTGTTCGCATCCGACCACGGCGATCTGCTGGGCGATCATGGCCTGTGGTGGAAGAGCCTGGTCTGCTATGACGAATCGATCCGTGTTCCAATGATCGCGAGATTTCCCGGGCAGATACCCGCCGGCCGGCGCAGCGGGGCATTTCAGAGTCTGGTCGATCTTTTTCCCACATTTTGCAACTTTGCCGGCGCAGCGGCGCCCGGAGAAGTTGAAGGCGTCGATCAACGCGCCGTATGGCAGGGAACCGCCGAACAAGCCCGTGCGGATGTGATCATCGAAGAACGCCCGTACAACAGCGATTTCAACGAGCGAATCATTGTGACCGATCGATTCAAGCTCGCCTATTATGCCGGCCGTCCGTGGGGCGAGTTGTACGACGTTCAAGCCGATCCACATCACATCAGAAATCTCTGGGACGCGCCGGAGCATCGCGGGACGCGTGATGCGCTGGTCCGTCGGATTCTCGATCACGAGATGAATAAACATCGGCCGCGACAAAGCCCGACTGCATTTTGACTAGTTGTCGGGCGGAACTGGTACCGAATCCCTTGCCGCGACGCGATTCCGCCCGCAGACTGTCGCGTCATGCCGCAAACCAAACTTCGCGCCGGCTTTGCAGCCGTGGACATCACGCCCGACGAGCGGCACGGTCTGCTCGGCTATGGTTTTCGCCAACAGCATCTGCCGGCCGGCAATGCGGGAGTCATCGATCCCGTTACGATGCGCGTTCTCGCGCTCATTGACGCAACAGGCAAGCCGGCGGCGCTGGTCAGCATCGATACATGCGTCATCAAAACCAAATTGGCGCGGGCGCTGCGCGCAGCAGTGGCAGGAAAGCTGGAGACCGACCCGGGGCGAGTCCTGGTCGCGACGAGCCACACCCATTCCAGCGCCTACGCCCAGCTTAAAGGGGACAAGGCTGCGCCGGACAAGGACGTTGATATATCAGCTGGGGCGTCAGGTCTGGCGGAGGAATATGCGGCAACGCTGTTGGAGAAGGCTGCCGAAGCTGCCGCCATGGCGGGCGGGAAGCTGCATCCGGTGAGTGTGCGCGCGGCCCATGCGCCGCTTGGCATCGGCTACAACCGCCGCGTGCAGACCGCCGGTGGCATTCGCCTATGTTGGAACCCGCTCGAATCACCCGATTTGAAGCCCGCACAAAGCCCCGACCCGACGTGCAGCGTCATCGTGCTTCGCGAACCGCATGGCCCGCGACAGTATGTGCTTTGGTCGGCCGGGGCGCATGCGACGGCTCTGGGAAAAACATCCCGGCGCGTCAGCGGCGACTGGCCCGCCTTGGCCGGCCGAATGATCGAAGCCGGCGGCTCAGCGCGGCATCTGTTTTTCCCCGGCGCGTGCGGTGAGGTGCATCCGTGGATTGCGACGCAGGAAGATCCCGCCCAGCTTGAACCGATTGCCGCCGCCGCCTCGGGTTTGGTCCGCCTGCTGGTGCAAAGCGGCGCGGGGGAAACTTCGGACGATGCGACCATCAAAATTGTCGAAAAGACCTGGAAATGCGGCGATCTTGAGCTTGATCTGGCGGCCTGGCGCATCGGTCCCGCGCGCATTCTGGCCGCGCCGACAGAACTATTTGCGTCGTTGTCGGCGCGGCTTCGCTTGCAGGTTCGCACGCCGATTTTTATGGCGACGTTGACCAACGGCTGGACGGGCTATTGGCCGGATGAGCGGGCGTTTGACGAAGGGGGCTATGAAGTCGGTGCGGCCTGGGGGATTAAAAAGGGAGACGGGGAACGCCTGATTGAAGAACTGGCGACGATGAACGCAGCGCTGGACGATGATGCCTGACTGCTATTTGTTGTCGCCATCTTCGAGCGTGGGCAGATCAAGCGTGAGGATCTGTGTCTCCTCGCCGCGCAGTACCTCGACCGCAGTTTTTCCGGTGCGCGCTGACAAAAACGCTGCAAAGGTTGGCGGGTCGCCCACGGGTTCTCCTGCAAGTTGGAAGATCACATCGCCGCGCACCATTCCCGCCTTCGCCGCGATGGAATCCGCGTCAACCGTCGTGATTCGTACCGCCGGCCGCGTGCCGATGAGCGGGTTCGCCCGGCGTATTGGATCGCTGTCGCGCACCATGGCAACACCAAGACCAAGCGTGGCTCGTCGCACGACGCCATGCGTGCCAAGCTGATCGATCACGGGTTTGGCGGCACGGGCACTGAAAAACTGTCCGAATCGCACAAAGCCACTGATGCTGCCGTCGATCGATGCGACGATGCCGGCATCCTGCAGGTTGCCCGTCCAGACGACCAGGCGGCCGGAATTGTTTTGCGGGGTAATCAGCATAACCAGCCCACCGACACGTGGCGGATTGGCGGCAAGCCCGGCCGGTCGAAATGCGACTCCCTCCACGGGGCGCACGCGCAAAAGCGTTATCTGTGACTGCCGATCCGACCCGACAAAATCCGCGAGGGTTTCCACGCCGTCGATTGCAATGCGCGCCGGGTGGCCGGCGAAATCCGCAGCGTCCACAAATTTTGGGACCAAAAATGTGCCGCGTTCGTCGATCAAAAGCCCCGAGTCATTGGGTGCGAAATCACCGGCCGGCTCGAAACTGCCCGACGATTGCGTCGCCGCGATGATTTGGCCGTCTTCGTTGCGGCTCCCGCCATGACGTATGACGATCGATGCGCCTCCGTGCGGCGTCAGGATGGTTGTGCCATCCGCGGCGCGTTCGCTGGTCCAGGGCGCGCTGTGGGCATCTGACACGCCCGCACTTCCACCGCCAGCTGGGGCGGTTGCAGGGCGGGTGGTGGAGATGAAAACATGCGTTTGCGCATGGGCAACCGCGCTTGGCTCGCCGGTGGCGGCCTGCCTACGAAGCATCTCCTGCGTCGTTTCCGAAAGCTCAGGGTACCGCTTGAGCAGTTCCGCGGCGCGTTGCGCCTGAAGCCTGGGGGCGGGGAGCTGCACACGCACCACGCTGCGCGATACTTCGGCATAAAGCCCCTGCACTTCCTGATCCAGCCGGGCGAGTGTTTCACGCGATCCACGCGGCGCGTAAGGTTCCTGTGCCGGCGAGCTCGCCGCGAGCAGGCCCGCCAGCGCCATCGCCGCGAATGACCGGCCACCGCCCTCTGGAACAAGAAAATTCATCGCGCTGCGTTTCACAGTTTCTGCTCGAAGAGGCCCGCGGGCGCCGCGTCGCCCGCCTCGACGTCGGCCGACATTCCGCGCACTTCGGCTTCAAACGCTTCGGCGCGCTGGCGGGATGGGAACGTTTCCACCGCGATCACATTGCCGGCGTCGCCAGTCAGTGCGACCATCACCGGACCGGCTTCAGGAAGCGGTTTGGCGGCTAACGGCGCGCGGTTGGCGTTTCGCTGAAGGTTCAGGCCCGCAATTAGTCCGATCACCAGGCAGGCAGCCGCTGCGCCGACGGTCCGCATGACACGCAGCCGGCGATGCCACTGCTGCCGCGCGTCGATCGCGAGCCAGATGCGTTCGTTGGTGCGGTCGGCTTCGTCCTTGGATGGATTAAATGATTCGAACAGGCCGCGGCGCATCTCGCGCTCGGCCCGCAGTTCGTCGGCGGCAAGACGCAGACCCGCATCTGCCGCCAGCCGCAGCTTGATCGCCATCGTCTCGGCCGAACCCAGTTCGCCGTCCAGCCAGGTTTCCAGCAATTCAAAATCGTGATCTGCAATGACACTCATGACATTTGCTCCGCGCCAATCGATCTGATCGGCCAACGATGTCCGGGCAATTCAGGAATCCCG
>JBBQCK010000233.1:0-5324 GCA_038318605.1 Tepidisphaerales bacterium
CGCGCTGGGGACGGTGCTCGGGCAGATGTCGCCGGACGAGCTATTGGGGCGCGTGTTTGCGAAGTTTTGTATCGGGAAATAGAGCGATGCAAAACATCTACCTGCCGATGAGAAAAAGCCGTGCCGCCGCGGCGTGCGTCGAAAGCAGGTATTTTCCATCAGAGGAAAACACAACGCTGAATGCCGGCGCTGCGGCCGGCTCGCCGTAGTGTGCCAGCTCGACACCGCTGGATGCCTCGAATATGCGCACGCTTCCATCGGCGCACGCTCCGGCGATGCGCGATCCGTCCGGTGAAAATGCAACCGAGGCCACCGGTTCTTTGAACGCATCAATCAGGCGAACTTCACGGCGATCCTGCAGGTTCCAGATGCGCAACGTACAGTCTTGGGCCTTGCGCTGGCCGGTGAATAGATCGGTGCCGAATCGGCCCGCCCCCGTTGCGACTTGCCCATTGACCGGCGACACAGCCAGCGCCTGAATCGGCGCCGAGTGGCCGGCGATACGCGCCGTTTCGGCGCGCGATTTCACCGACCAGATTCGGATCGTGCGATCTTCGCTGGCCGACAGAATATCCGCACCGTCTGGCGAAAAGGCAGCGCCGGTCACGGCGGCGCCATGTCCGCTGAGATGAAACAGCTCCGCGCCGGAGCCAGGGTCATGGACACGGATCAGGTTGTCCTCGCCGCCGCTGGCGAGCATGGCGCCGTCGGGGCTGAACGCGATGCAACGAACAGCGGCGGTATGGGAGTCGATTTTTTTGATTGCCTTGCCAGAGTGCGCCTCCCAGATCCGCACCGTGGAATCTTCGCCTGCCGTGGCGATGAATCGGCCGTCGGGGCTGTAGACGATGGCGTGGATGACGCCTGAATGCCCCGGGCAGGAGACGATCGGCCGCATGGTTTTTTTGCGATCCCAAATCCGCAAAATCCCATCCTCACCGCCGGTGGCAACACGCGATAAATCCGGCGAAAGCGCTGCGGCCTCAATCGGCGTTGTGCTATCGGAATAGCGGGCAATCTCGCCGGGCTTTTCAGGCGCGGGGGCAGAGATGATCGGCCTGGACGGGGTGGCCGCCGCGACAATGGGCGTGAATGTCCCCCGCGCTGCCGCAGGATCGGCGCTGCGAAGGCGCGGCGATTGTTCAAGCTGCCGTGTCGTCGGTTGCGGCTCAGCGGGGACGGCGGCCGGCGTTGGATGCGTATTCGCCGGTGCGGGCTTTTTCGCTTTATGCGTAAGTACAAAAATTACAGCGCCGACGGCGATCACCAGCACCGCAACGCTCGACGCGATCAACCACAGACGTGAGCGATGCGCCTCCGGCGTCGCGCCAAATCGTTCTGAGACCGATCGCATCGAAATCGTGTCGGTCGATCCACCGTGCACAATCAATGAAACTTCGGGGTCATGTGTCTCGGAAAGCTCCAGAAGGCCCGTCTTCAAAAATGCGTGTCTTGGCGCGGGCTGCGCCGGCGGCGCGGCCGGTGGATTGTCACGCAGAAGCGGATGAAGCGGCAAGCTGCTGGGCAGCGGCAGCACCTCGCTGTTCGCAGATAGCGTGCTTTCATCAAACGTTGAGAAAACCGAATCAATGCGGGTCCGCGGGCCTTGGTCATCTATCGCAGGCGTCCCGGTGGGATCTGAATGGTCGCGCTCGGCGATGGCGTATTCGAGCGGAATGCGAAGTACCCGGCCGCAGGCGCATCTGCCTTTTCGGCCGGCATAGATGCGTTTCATGTCGAACCATGCTCCGCACGGACAATGCACGCGCAGCACTTCGCCGCGTTCCTCGACGGCGGCCGGCCCAAGCGGCTCGACGGCGGGGCGCGATGAGCGATGGATGACCCCTGAATCATCCAGCGCAACGCTCTGACCCGCCACGCTGCTGTCGTGCAGGATTGACGTTTCAATTCCGGAATGTGTCGCGATCTTTTTGCCGGGAATCCGCACAATGCGCCCACAGGCGCATTTGCCCTTTCGGCCGGCCAGCTCGGCCCGCACATCAAACCATACGCCGCATTCGCACGTTACCCGGATGGGTTCGACCGATCCGATCCGGCTCTGCGCTGCCTGAATCGAGCCGCCGCCAACATTCAGCCCGGCGGCGGAGTCTTCGCTGTCGAGCGCGCCGGAATCGTCGAACCCGTCGCGATGCGGCGCGTGCAAGGTGACCTGCTGATCGCCCGGTCCGTCGGGTTCCTGCCAACCCCCTAAGAGCGGATCGTCCAAGCCGGAAAAAAATGAGTCGCTTGTTTCCTCTGCGAGGCCATGCCCCGGCGCGGCCGGCCCATCGTTGGGCGCTTCGATCGCCTTTGGGCGAATTGTGTCGGCGTTCATCCCCTCGGATTCAACGCCCGCCTCGTCGCCGGCGGGTCCCGCCCAGACCGCCTCCGGGTCGGGAATGGCAAGCGATCGTCCACAGGCGCACGACGCCGCTTTTCCGGCCAGGGCATCGCCGAATTCGAACGTGCTGCCGCACTCGCAGGAAACCTTGATCGCCATTGGAAACCGTCGCTGCTCACCCCGCCAATATCAAATAATATGGCGGCCGCCGCGCGCCAAATCAACCGCAAATGCGGATTCCGCTCTCCATTGATAATGCATACTGCTCGACAACCAACTGTGTTCCCATAAAACCGCCGCCAAATCGAAAGCAAGGCTACAGGCTTTCCATGACGACAACGGTGCGGTCATCGGCGGCGGGGGCCTGTCGGCTGAAATCGCTGATGGCCGAAAAGATCGCATCGATCAGGTCGGTTGGCAGCCCGGCATGGCCTGCAAGTATGGCATCGAGTCGATCCGTGCCGAACATGTCGTGATCGGCGCTGAACGTCTCCGTCACGCCGTCGGTGTAAAACAGCAGCAGATCGCCGCGGCCCAGATGCAGCGTTTCCTGTTCGTATTTGCTGTCCGGCAAAACGCCAAGTGGAAGCGAGCCGACGCCGTTGACGGCGTGAATGCTGCGATCTGCCGCGCGGCGCAGGCGTGGCGGGTTGTGGCCGGCACTTGCGTAGGTAAGCGTCCGCTGCGCCGGGTCGTAGATCCCGTAAAACGCCGTGACAAACGTCCCGGCCAGCGCGGCGTACCGGCCGGTGAGGCGATGGTTGACGAACGCCAGCATATCGCCGGGCGGCGTCGGCGGGCCGGGATATTCGTGGGCGATGGAATGCGTGATCGACATGACGACCGCCGCCGGCGTGCCATGCCCGCTGACATCGGCAACCAGTATGCCCCAGCGATTATCCGGCAGCGGGAAAAAGTCGTAGTAATCACCGCCGGCCCGGGCGCTCGTGCGATAATCGACCGCCATCCGCACCCCCGGAATTGGCGGCAGGCTCGACGGCAGAAGCGATTTTTGTATTGCTTCGACGGCTTTAAGTTCGTGGTCGAGCTGGGTGTATGCGTCGGCGAGCTGGCCGCGCATCACCAGGTTCCGTGTGACGCGCCCAAACAGATTGCTGGAGAGAACTGTCTCGGGAAATTGTTCCTCGGCAAACGCGCCGGCGTCGCGGCGCAGGTGGACAACCATGTTCAGCGATTGCCCTTCGTCGAAATGTGGAATGGCAACGAGCGAGTGAAAATCCCGCAGATAGTCCGCCGCCGGATCGGTTGGATCAAATTGAAAATCGTTGAGCAGCACCGGCCTTTCGCCATAGATGAATTCGCAAAGAATGCCTCCTTCAACCAACGGCAGGCGATGCGGTTCGGCCCAGGGGTTTATCTCCTCCGTCCATGTGCTTGAGCGGGTGATGCGAAGCTGTGGCCGGCGCAGGCCGCGACGGCTCAGCGAAATCTGGGCATGCGGCTCAAAAAAATCGCGCATGCGCTGTCGATACGCCTGCACCATCGCCTGCGGGTCGGTGTGAATGCTGAGTTCGCGCATCGCATCGACAATCAGTTCGAGGCGGCGCTGCCATGGCACACCTGTGCTGGGCATCAGTCCGCCCGTCGTGCCGGGAGCGATGGAATCGGTGCGACTCATAACGGGCGATTGTATGCTCGTGATATTGGGCTGGCGTACCATTGGCCGGGCGCAATTTCGAAAAACCGCAGCGGCGCCAGCGACGAATCGATAAATTCGAGCGAGAACTCTCCGTTTAAATCGCCCACCGCCGCTGCGTTGGTCGATGCGGAATCCACCCGGCAGACCCCGCCTAGAACCCGCCCTACAGCGCCGCGACCCCCGGAAACCGGCCCTTCGTATTCGAGATATTCGCGCCGATGATCGGATAGGCGGTCGAGCCGCGTATCCGCATCGATCGGCCAGACCGGCGAGCGCCAACTCGATAGCGCACCGCCCGCCTGAAGTTCAATCAGAACATCAAAGTGCGGCCGATCGATGCCGGTGTGATGCAGAATGGCAAACCGTCGCTCATCCATGGGCAGGTTAAAGATCGCGGCGAACGACAAAGTAGTAGATGCAGACGGCGGCGATAAAGCCGAACGCGCCAGCGATGACCAGTGCGGCTGTAAAATATTCCGTTGGCACGATGAACGCGATAACGCCGCTGATCAGCATCAACACGCCAAAACCGGCCGCTGCGAAGATAAATCCGATTTTTTTCAATTCTCCGCCGCGCCTTCGACGCGATAACCGATCCGCCATGCAACCGGATGATACGGCTTGTCACGCCCGAGCCAAGCCCCGTCGTCGTTCAATGCACGGAGCGAAAAATCGTTTTGCAGCAAAGCCAGTGGAGAGGTAAAATGGTTGCATGAAGACTTCGGTTAATCTGCCGAAAGACTTGATGCGGCGCGTCAAACGTCAGGCCGATCACACAGGGTGTACGATGGATCAGGCGATGGCTGCGCTTCTGATCGCCGGACTCGATCTGGGCCTCACGGACGTTTCGGCGTCGTCCGCTCCGGTTTCCAAGCGGCTCCCGTTAATCAAGACGCGTGCATTACACCTGACTGAAGCAAAAGCGCTAACATCACAGGAATTCTGCGAACTGATTAAGGACGTCGAGCAGCAGGATGAGGTCGAGCGGCAGGAAAGAGCTACTGGACACAAACACATGGATCGCGTTAAGCGTTGAAACGCACCCCCAACATTCTATTTGCCGCGAATGGTTTAATTCCGCACTGTTGAATGCGGGTGATCTGCTCTTTTGTCGAGCAACTGAACTCAGCTTTCTTCGGCTTATTACTCAGGCAAGAGTGATGAATAGCTGCGGAGTTGAACCACTCACGAACAATGAAGCGATCCAATCAATGGAAGCCATGTACGTTGACCGCTCCGTGGCGTTCGCCGACGAACCCGCCGGCACGAAGGCCTTGTGGATGAAGCTTGCCACATCATCGCTTGCTTCGCCAAATACATGGA
>JBBQCK010000234.1:0-5320 GCA_038318605.1 Tepidisphaerales bacterium
TACTGGCGCGCTGCGTTCTTGGCACATGGAGCGACACCGATGAGATATTCAACTTGTCATTGCTTAACCGAATCCGCACGGAGCCAGAGCCTGCGGCGACGCGGCAAATTCGGCACAGCAATTGCTTACGTCCGAACGTGCGTGCGAGGAACAAGCATTTGCCAGGGAAGAAAAACGCTGGCGATGCATCCTGGGCAATTGCAAGCACGAAATCGTCGCGCAGCGCCGCGCGACGGGCGGGCTTGCGGTACATGCTCGATGATCGGCCCGGCATTCAGCGGCGCGGCTCTCCGGGGCGATTTCGCTACTTCCATGCCTCCGGCCGGACGGTGCGCGGGAAGGATGTTCTGAAGCGCATTGCGTCGCTGGTCATCCCGCCGGCGTGGAAGGATGTCTGGATTTCCCCAATCGCCAACAGTCACCTTCAGGCTGTCGGTGTGGATGAACGTGGGCGGCGGCAGTATCGCTATCACACGCGTTGGCGCGCGGTGCGCGACGAGGCGAAGTACGCTCATCTGGTTGCATTCGGCCACGCGCTGCCGCGCATCCGCCGCCGCGTGGCAAAAGACCTTCGACGCAAAGGCCTGCCGCGAGAGAAGGTGCTCGCGGCTGTCGTACGGCTGCTTGAGAAAACGCTGATCCGCGTCGGCAATGACGAGTATGCAAACAGCAACCATAGTTTTGGCCTGACCACCATTCGAGACCGCCATGCGGTCATCCGCGGGCGGCGCATTACATTCCGATTCAAGGGCAAAAGCCGGGTGCATCACGAAATCGTATTGGAAAGCCCGAAGCTGGCGAAAATAGTGCGCAAATGCCAGGACCTTCCCGGCCAGGAGCTTTTTCAATATCTCGATGAAAACTCGAATGTCTGTGATGTAACCTCCGCCGACGTGAACGAATATCTGCATGAGGTCGCGGGCAAGACGACCACCGCCAAGGACTTTCGCACGTGGGCCGGCACGGTTTTAGCCGCCCGTTCGCTTCGCGATCTGGGAGATGGCGACACCGAGCGGACGTTAAAAAAGAACATTGTCCGCGCGACCGAAATCGTCGCCAGCCGACTCGGAAATACCCGCGCGGTCTGCCGAAAGTGTTACATTCATCCTGCGGTTTTGAACGCTTATGCGGAGGGCACTTTACGGAAGCAATTTGGGGCTGATGGGCACGCGTCATCGCGGGGGAATGTGCTCGACGCCGATGAAACTTTCGTCCTGTCGCTACTGCAAAAATTGTCGCCGTCGCATAATTGAGCGACCGCCGGCGCGCGACGGCGGCTCGATTTGCCCGTCGAACCTGCGTGCATTAAACTATCCCGACTTCCAATGAGCCAACGCGGGCTTTGCAATCAGCGCTCAAGTGATCGTCGCCGATCCGTCACACGACGGACGCGCCGCGGATTCATTATCCTTTTCGGCTGGCGCGGCATTATCTCCAACGATTCGACCGCGCCGGCCGTCAACGGCATCTGTCCGCAATGCCGAACGCACGCCCAGATTGCCGGCAAGTCTCATCGGAACTGGTTTACATTCTTTTTCATTCCTGTGTTTCCCATCAGCGGGAAGACGCGCTTTTCGCAATGTACGAATTGCGGCGGCCAGTTTCGCATTCCGATCGAGCAGTTTGAAAGCAAGGTTTCCGGGACCATCGATAAGCAGCGTGCTGACCATGCGATGGCGCTCTATCACAACCTTCGCGAAAGCCCGAACGACCCGGTTATCCTGAACGAGTTGCTCGAAGTCTACGGCAACATGGGCGAGTATGGCGAAGCCCTCAGCGCCGCCAACACCTTTCCGAATGCACTTCATGCCAGCGAACGATGCATGGTCACCTTCGGGCGCATCCTTCTGGCGATGAATAACTGCGCCGATGCCGTCAAATGGTTCGACGCGGCCCTGGCGCGCAACATCAACCTCGGCCCGGCACATTTCCACAAGGCGATTGCGCTGCTCAACAGCACTCCATCACAACTCGATGCGGCACTGGCGTCGGCGCGGGCAGCGCGCGGCGCGCAATACCCCGATTCGGAGGGCCTGATCCGCGAAATAGAGTCGCGGCTGCGCCAGCCGCTCGCGGGTTGACGGCCGGCCCGTCCAGGCAACCGCCAGATTTGCGGGTCAGTCCTGGCCGGTATTTCCGAGACGCCGGGCGGTTCGCTGGCGATAGCGCGACACTTCGAGTTCCCGCGCATCGGCTTCCTCCGGAGATGCCAGTTCGGCGTATTTTTCCATCCACTCTGCGCCGCGATCCCAGGCCTTGCGGGCTTGGTCGATGTTTCCGCCTTGATGCAGCCGGATGCCTCTGCGCTCGTATAAAGCGGCGAGCATCACCTCCGCGGCGCCGCCTTCACGCCGCGACAACTCGATGACAGTTGCCTCGAAGACCTCCAGCCGACCTGCCTCCTCCAACGCGGCGATTTGCGACCAGTCCGAGGCCTCCAGCGGCTCGGTGATTTCCATTAGTAATGTCGCCACATCCAGCGCGCGGCCGCATTGCATCCATGCGGCGACGAACGCGCGCCGGCCGGGGGAAACGACCACCAGCAAGACCCAGCATCGGGCATGGCGCATCAGCCGGGCGCGCACTTCGATGGCGCCATCGTGCTCGTCAAAGCGAAGAAGCCATGAACTGATGAAGCCGGGCGGCGACTCGGGCTCGGCGACAAATGTCGCCTTAGTGCAATCCAGGCCGATGGCGGCTATTCCGTCGGCGGCGCCGACAAACGCATCTTCCTCGCTGGCGAATGTCTCCGCATTGAGCACCGCGCCGTTCATCATGCCGACCTGCTTGTCCGGCGCTTCGGGAAGCCGCAGAACGGCGGTGAAAGTGGTGGCCTTCTGATTTCCAGGGCGGCTATCGACTTGCCACGACTCAGGAATCGGCATTTTCCAAACAACCGGCGAAGTCTGCGCTGCCCAGCGAATTGCTTCGACCATCCCGGCAGGTTCCTCTTCGACCATGCGCAGCGTTTCGATCGTCACGGCCATGTCCTGCGCGGCCGCGCCATAGTCGGCCGCGCCGCAGTACGCCCAGACGAGCATCAGGCGATATCCAAATTTTACCGCCGCGAGCCGGCCCATCCGGTGCGCGCCATCTTCGATCCAGGAAACCACGGCATCCGCCGTCACGCCGCTTTGCCAGCGCCGCCGCACATACGAAAGCACCTTCAGCTCAGCCGATTCAATGAACACATCGAGCCAGTCGGCCGCGTCAACTTCATAGGGAAGATGCACACCGTAAACATCGACCTCAATGCGTCGCGGCTTCTGGGCAACGAAGTAAGCCAGTCGCAGCGCATCTTCACCGCGTTCGGGGACGCCGCCATCGCCTGGTTCCATCGCCGCATTGCGATCGACCGCGACGCGAAAATGCCATTGGGAATCGAACGCGCCGTCGCACGCGACATACATCATGCGCGCGCGAACACCGGCATCGCTGAGAACAACATCCACGGGATGGAGCACGGCATCATGCAAGCCCCGACGCTCCTCATCGCGTTGTCAGGCCGCGGGCGCGGCCGCACGGCCGGCGCTTTGGCGACGACGTTATTCCTCGCTGATGGCGACGCTCTTCAACGCATCGCCTTGGCGCACTGAATCGACGACCGACTGGCCATCGCGCACCTGCCCGAACACCGTATGCTTGCCGTCGAGATGCGGCGTGGCGGTGTGTGTGATGAAGAACTGCGAGCCGTTGGTTCCCGGCCCGGCGTTGGCCATGGAAAGCGTGCCTTTCTTGTGCCGCGGCTTGCCGGCGCCAACTTCATCTCCGAACTTATAGCCCGGCCCACCGCGGCCGGTGCCGGTCGGATCACCGCCCTGAATCATGAAATCCGCAATGACGCGGTGAAATATCGTGCCGTTGTAGAAGCCCTCGCGGGCGAGAAAGACAAAGTTGTTGACCGTTGTCGGGGCATCTTTGGGAAACAGATCGACGACAATGTTGCCGCGCGTCGTTTCAAACGTCGCCACGTACTTTTTGGCCGAATCAATCGCCATCGCCGGCGCTGCGCTATATTCCTTCGCCATTTCGTTTCTCCTGTTGGTGTAACCAGTGCTATCCAAAGTGCCGACACTACCGACAATTCGGCGTGAGGGAAAGTGATTGAGAGTGCACGGTAGCCCGGACGCAGGTGGTAGCCACGGCGGTGGGTGACCAGCATCGGCAAGATATGAACGCATCAAATGAGGCCGCACGGGAAGGGTAGTTCCCCTGCGGCCTGGCGGAGGAGGAAACGAGGCTTGTGTCGGGCTGCGCGGTAGGGCGCTTTGCCCGGTGGATGGTTTTGGTTTTCAGGCCAGAGAGATCGTTGCGTTTTCGTTTGTCATTTCGGTAGACTCCATAATCAAACATCGTGCCACCGCGCGGCGCCATGGGTGACATGGACTTGGGCGCGGGGTGGGAGATGCGAAATTCTTCAAAAAAGCCGAGATTTTTCGCATTTTCGCCTGCCGGCATGGTATTGGTTAATATGTGTTGAAGATGTGCGGGCCCTGGAGCGGCGATCGTTGGCCGGCGCATCGAAGCACAACCTTGCAGCACCGCCATCGCCTGTTGCGCGACGATTAGGCAGTGACACCCATGATTCGCATCCGTGCGTCCCTTATCTTTTTGCTTTTGCTGCCGGCGCTCACGTTTGTGCTGGCCGGGTGCGCGCTGTTTGGCAAGCCGGATGAGCCGACGGCTGATCCGTTGGCGGCTACGCCGGTTGTGCTGCGCGGGGCGCACTTCAATGACCCGTTGAAGGCTGTGAGCTATTCCGGGCCGGTGAAGCTGACGGCGGCTCGCAACGAAACGGTTCAGTTCGCTTTGCAGATTGAACGTCTGCCCGCGTTTGATGCCACTGTCCTCGGTGCGGATGGTAAACCCGCGCCGGTGCGGCTGCGGATCGGGCCGCCGCGGCATGGGCAGACGCAGGCTTCCCTGCCGCCGGATTCGCTGTTGGCGTTTCAGGTGCTGGAGATGCCGTTCAACATCAACCGCGCCGGATTTGTGCGGCATACAGGGCTTTCGGCAGGCCAGTCGCGGCTGCCGCGGGCGCTGTTGCCGCTGAAGATGATCGACGGCGGCATCGGCTTGGCGCAGCTTCGCGACGCGGCATCGCCGGCAGACGTCGGAAAGCACGCACCGGCCGACGCCACACAATGGATCTGGGTCGATCTGGCAATTCCATTTGACGCGACTCCGGGTGATTACGCCTCGACCTGCGAAATCGTCGCGGGCGATCGCACGCTGGCATCGCTGCCGGTCAATTTGAGCGTTTATGATTTTGTTCTGCCGCAGAAGCGTAATCTGGTGATGTCGGCGGATATTTCGTGGA
>JBBQCK010000235.1:0-5302 GCA_038318605.1 Tepidisphaerales bacterium
GGATCTTGCCGGCGAGGGAAAAAAGCATCCGGCGGATTTCGCATTGTGGAAGGCGGCCAAGCCGGGCGAGCCGGCGTGGGATTCGCCTTGGGGCAATGGCCGGCCGGGCTGGCACATCGAGTGCTCCGCGATGGCGATGAAATACCTGGGCGAGACGCTCGATTTTCACGGCGGCGGCGACGACCTGAAATTTCCGCATCACGAGAACGAACTTGCCCAAAGCGAATCGGCGACGGGCAAGCCGTTCGCAAAATACTGGCTTCACAACGGGCTGACGCGCGTGAAGACCAAGGCCGCCGGCGGCGATTGGAAAAGCGCCGACATGCACGAAAGCGCCGGCAATGCAATTTCGGTGCGGCAGTTGATCGAAAATCACGGCCCGGGCGTGTTTCGATATTTCCTGTTGACGACGCATTATCGCAGCCCGATCGACTATCGCGAAGAGGTGCTTCAGGCGGCTCGCAAGGGGCTTGCCACGTTTGCGCGACTGTTCGAGCGCGTGGAGCGGCTTCAGGGCGAACCGCTGGCCGACAATGCGCCGGAGATGGATCAGCTCGCGTCGGTACTGCTCGAATCGGAACTCGGTTCGTTCGTCAAGGCGGTGTTGAGCTATAAAATGCGGTTTCTCGAGTCGATGGACGACGATTTCAACACGGCCGGCGCGACAGCGGTCTTGCATGAGTTGGCAAGCGAGGTCAATTCTTTCATCGAGCAAAACAACGTCGAGCGCGACAAGGTTACAGAAATGGTGCAGGCCGCCAGCGCCGCGACAATGACTGTTCGCAAACTCGGCGGCGTTTTGGGGATGTTCAGGCGCGAGGCGCCGCGGGCGGAATCTGGCACCAGGGATTCCCAACGGCTTAACCAAGTGATGGATTTGCTCATGTCGATGCGCGCCGAGGCCCGCAAGGACAAAAACTTCGCAATGGCGGATCGCATTCGCGACGGCCTTTCGGCGATCGGCGTGACCCTGGAAGATCGTGCCGGTGAGACCGGTTGGCGCTGGGATTGACCGCATGCGCATTCTTGGAATCGATCCCGGGCTGCGCCTGACCGGCTACGGATTGATTGATTACCACGCATATAAGCCAAAGTTGATCGATGGTGGCGTCATCCGGCTTGATACGGGCCGGCCAATCGCCGACCGCCTCGTCGAGCTCGAGCGCGAACTCGAATCACTCATCACCGAATACAAACCGGCAACCTGTGCCGTCGAGCAGTTGTACTCGCACTATGCCCATCCGCGCACAGCAATTTTGATGGGACATGCGCGCGGAGTGATTCTCCTGGTTGCCCGGCGCTGCGGGCTGGACCTGCAGCACTACGCGGCCAACCGTATCAAAAAATCACTCACGGGAAATGGCCATGCCAGCAAGTTGCAAATGCAGCGGGCGATTCAAACCATCTGGAATCTTCCAGCGGTACCCGATCCGCCGGATGTGGCCGATGCCCTTGCGGTTGCGCTTTGCTGCGGGCAGGCATGCGGCGTCTGATTGCGCCTGCCAGATGTTGGCAGCGCGGCACGCAGACATCCAAGCTCAATTTTCTGCCATCCATGCAGGTTTTTATGTCAGAAAATGGCGTCGCGGGGCGTCTGGTTTACAATGAAGATCATGTCCGACAAGCGGATTCAAAAGCGGGCCATGGAGCTGCGCGGGGAGCTGAATGAGCACAACCGGCACTATTACGTCGAGGCCCGTCCGACAATCAGTGATCGCGCCTATGACGCCTTGATGCAGGAATTGATCGAGATTGAGGCCGCAAACCCGGTGCTTCAGTCGGCCGACTCGCCGACCCAGCGCGTCGGCGGAGAACCGCTTTGCGCATTCAACCAGGTGCGCCATCGTGTTCCGATGATGAGCATTGAAAACACCTATTCAGAGGATGAGGTGCGCGCATTCGACGAGCGAATCCACAAGGCTCTGGGTGATGAGCCCTATTCGTATGTTCTGGAGCCGAAGATCGACGGTACGGCCGTTAGTTTGCGGTACGAACGCGGAATCCTGACACAGGCCGCCACGCGCGGGCGGGGCGATGTCGGCGACGACATCACGCAGAACGTTCGCACCATACGCTCCGTGCCTCTGTCGCTGGGCGATGGTGATGTTCCCGCGATTCTTGAAGTGCGCGGCGAAATTTTCATGGACAATTCCGAGTTTCAGCGCGTCAATCGAGAGCTTGAGGAGAAGGACGAGGAAGTTTACGCGAATCCCCGCAATCTGACCGCCGGCACGTTGAAACGCCTCGATCCCAAGGCCGTCGCTCAGCGCAAGCTGCGATTCCTGGCGCACGGATTGGGTGAAGTCGAGCCGTTCAATGCGGCAAGCTATTGGGAGTGGATCAAACAGCTTGCAAAGTGGGGTATTCCGCGGCCGGAACATACGCAGCGGGCCGCCAACATCGACGAAGCCATCGCAGCGATCCAGGCGTTCGAAAAAGTGCGTGGCAAACTGCTCTACATGACCGACGGCATGGTGATGAAGGTTGATCGCTTCGATCAGCGCCAGCGCCTCGGCGCCACCAGCAAGGCGCCGCGCTGGGTGATCGCCTACAAATATGAGGCCGAGCAGCAGCCGACTATTCTGCAACAAGTGCGCTGGCAAGTTGGAAAAAACGGCACGTTGACGCCCGTTGGCGACCTTCAGCCAGTCTTCATCGGCGGCGTGACCGTAACGCATGTGACGTTGCACAACATCGAGCAGATTCGCCGGCTCGATCTGCACATCGGCGACACGATCATCGTCGAGCGCAGCGGCGAGGTCATTCCCTATGTCGTGGAAAACGTGCCTGAGAAGCGCCCGGCCGGCGCCAAGGCGGTGGCCGAGCCAAAGAAGTGTCCCTGTTGCGGCGCGGCCATCGAGAAGGAGGAGGACAGTCCGATCATTCGCTGCATCAATCCCGCCTGCCCGGATCAACTCAAGGAACGCATCCGCTATTTCTGCGCACGCGGACAGATGAATATCGAAGACCTCGGCGAAAAACTGATCGACCAGCTTGTCGATCGCGGCTTGGTGCGCGGTTTCGCCGATCTATATCGCCTGACGCAGGAACAACTGGTCGAGCTCGATCGAATGGGGGAAAAGTCCGCCTCGAAAATTCTGGCGGAAATCGAAGCGAGCAAGAAGCAGTCACTCGATCATCTGCTGGCCGGAATCGGCATTCGCCATGTCGGCAATCGCGTCTCGCACATTCTCGCGACGCATTTTGGCTCGCTCGATGAAATTGCGATCACCAGCCAGGAGGCGCTCGCCGAGGTTGACGAAATCGGCCCGGTGATTGCGGAATCTGTCCACGACTTTTTCCACAATCCGGCCGGCGTAGCGACGGTCAACGATCTTCGATCGGTCGGGCTCAATCCTAAGATGCAAAAGCGAGCGGCCAGCGCCGCGCTGGCATTTTCGGGAAAGACGATCGTCGTCACAGGCTCCATGGAAAAGCTGGATCGCAAGGAAGCCGAATCGCTGATTATCGAACTGGGCGGAAAAGCCTCCGGCAGCGTCTCGAAGAACACGAGTTTCGTGGTTGCCGGCCCGGGTGCTGGCAGAAAATTGGACAAGGCAAAGGAACTGAAGATTGAGGTGATCTCCGAGGCGGACTTTTTGAAGCGTGCTGGCCGGTAAACATCCGGCACGCCCGAGTAGTATCACTCCATGAGTGTCGGTTTTTATGGAACGGGGGATTCGGGAGCGGTGGTTCATGTCGCAAATTCTGCAACGTGCGTTCGGTCGTACTGGAACGAGCATGATTTGGCGATGGTCAATCGCTCTTGCAGGCACCCTTGGTCTGCTGCTGTGTGCCACCTCCGCGCGCGGCGATGTCGATGCCACACCCGGACAGGTGGTAACGCCGCAGGGCTCTTTCAAGGCGGAAGGAGCTGCGCCGGAACGGGCCGCGGATTTCGCACATCGCCCTGCCGACGAGCTTGATGATGTATTGAAGCAGACGCATCCCCCGGCAAGATTTTCCGGCAATGTGCCTTCGTTTTCGGTCGAGAAGCGCGAGTTCACTTTCCATCACGTCAATGGCCCGCACGTCGAAACGTGGCGCGTCATCAAGGATCACGATCGCGTTGTGGCGCTGGTGGTGCCCAGCGGAACCATCCATCTGCTCGATTTTCGGCCGGAAAATTGCCCCACCGATGCCGAGCTTGCGAAGCTCATGCCCACCGGGCGCTGGCACATTGATACGTTTCTGGGCTATCCATTGAGCACCGATGCATTCATTCCGAACAAAACGGCCGACGCGAGCATGGATTTTCGCATCGCAGCCGATGGATCGACGCTCTTGCTCGTGCGCCATTTCGCCGGCGAGCGGCAGGTTTCGCACCATTCCAAGAAAAGCGCGACCCAGCCCGCGCATGATGAAAATGGCGTTGAAAAGCTCAACGTCACCAACAGCTTTCTGCTTCGTCTCGATCCCGTGACAGGCTACGCCATCGACGGGTGTTTCGACGCTGCTGTAAGCCCCAGGCCCGAGGCAAAGCAATATCTTTCGGCCACGGCGCATAAATGCTACGACCTCTGGCCGGGTCAGGCGGGCGTGCAGCGCACGCTCATGAGCCAGGTCGGCGAGCCGAAGGGAACCTATGTCGGGTGGGATCTCAATTCACTGGCGATCGACCAGTGCGACGGTGGAAAGGATTTCCGCCAGCGCGACGGCGGATTCAGCGCCTACATGAATCACCAGACCGGCTGGAGCGCCGCCATGACACAGGTCGGCGGCGATACCACGCACATCGCCGTGTGCAATGCACACGCCGACTTGGATCTGGAAATAGAGTGGCCCGCGAACATTGCGCCTGATGCGGATGGCTTGTTTCGCCATGTGGTCTGGCACCGCTTGATCGGCCTGCCGCCGGAGACGACGACTCATTTGTGGGATGCGATGCGCCTGCGATTTGCCAATGACAAGGCGATTCTGGTGCGCGTCGGCGAGAAAGAGGATTTTGAGGACCAGCCACGCTCAACCGGAGGCGGCGCCCGGGGCATGTACTGGACAAGCAATCCGCCCAAACTCACGACGGAGGAGGCGCACAGTGGCAAAGAATCAATGGTCATTCATGGCCGCGCCTGGCCGAACCTGCCGCAATTGATTCTCCAGCCCAACAGCCATTACCGCCTGTCGTGCTGGTATAAAGTCGTCAACATGACCGAAGCCGATCGCGCCGCCCATCGCTCCGCCTGGGAGGAGAAAAAGGCCAAGGCCGACAAGGCCGGCAAGACCACCGAGGAATACAAAACGCCGCCCAGCCCCGCCATCGCGTACCTTGTCGGCGATTTTTACGAGTGGTCGCCGCACACCG
>JBBQCK010000236.1:0-5289 GCA_038318605.1 Tepidisphaerales bacterium
ATGGGAAAACGCTCCTGCGTATATGGGTGATACCAGTCATGTTCGAGCAATTCCGAATGGTTGCGCGCCGCGACGCGCAGCAGCAGGGCATCGAGCGTATCAGGCATCGATTCACCGAAGCACGCCGCAAGCGTCAGCAACGATCGTTCGAGCTCGCGCAGGCCAACCGAGGGTGAGTAAACGAGCTTGGAATCGTTGACGTGAATCGTCCGACCAGTCTTGCTGCGCTTGCGGCTCACACACCGTCGAAGCCGCTTCCACAGACAAGGCAGTTCGTCCCCCTCCGGCAGCGATTCCCCGTCCATCAGCTCAATCTCAATCGCGCAGCACCCCACAACAAGCGGTCCAAGCAGCGGCCCGTACCCCGCCTCGTCGATTCCCGCAATAATCGATTTCATATGCGAATCCGCACCATGCCGCGCCACTTGACACCCGTAACCGTCCGAGTAATTTACGGGGCCGTTGTCCGTGCTGAAAGGCGAGGCCGGCGGATTTGCACGGGCGCGTAGCTCAATTGGTTAGAGTACCGGACTGTCGATCCGGTGGTTGCGGGTTCGAGTCCCGTCGCGCTCGCTTGAGGCAGGGTTGGAAGTCGAACTCCGGGCCCCCGAATGATCGGGGGCCAATTTTATTTCCCGGGCAATTTTCAAATAGCCGCGCCGCCAGTTCGCACGCAGGGCAATATTCATGAATGCAGCGATTGGGGAATTGATCTTCGTCGGCCTGAATGGCTACGCGGTCGCACTAAATCGCCGCACAGGCGACATTGTCTGGTCGAATAATCAGATGCATGGCGGCTATGTCACGTTGCTTCTCGATGGGGACCAACTGATCGTCTCTACAAATGGATATATTTACGCCCTCGAACCGCCACAGGCGAGATTCTCTGGCACAATCCAATGCGCGGCTACGGCGTCACGCCCCACTTCGCTCGCATCAGTCCGTGGCTCAAGCGACCAGACATTGATCGAGCACGCCCAGTAGCTCGAATCCAAACGAACCGCTAGTGAAGACATCATCCACCCGTGACTCGCTCAACATCGCCGTAGCCGGCTTCGGAATTGCCGGCGCAACCGTCGCCGGCCTGCTTGCCCGCCGAGGGCATCGCGTGACTGCATTTGAACAGAGCGATACACTCGGGCCGGTCGGCGCAGGTATTCTCCTCCAGCCATCCGGGCAGCTTGTGCTCAAACGGCTGGGCCTGCTTAACGACGTTATTTCCAAATCCGAACGCATCGACCGGCTATTTGCCATCACGCATCGCAATAAGACGCTCATCGACCTTGCGTATGGCGACCTGTCGTCAGGCGCCTGTGCATACGGTGTGCATCGGGGTTGTCTGTTTAACGTCCTGCACGAATACGCATCGGCCGCCGGTGTATCGGTTCGGCTTTCATCGCGCGTTCATGCGCTTGTCGAAGAACCCGCTGGCGTCGTATTGCTCGATGCTGTCGGCCGGCGCGTGGCCTCGCCGTTCGACTTTCTGATCGTAGCCGACGGCTCCGCTTCATCGCTCCGGACGTCCGGGACTTCCGGTCGCACGTTCACTGTCACCTATCCCCACGGCGCGATCTGGGCCGTCGGCCAATGCAATGCCGTTCGCAATCGTCTCTGGCAGGCTTGCCGCGGCACGCGGGAATTGTGCGGGCTTTTGCCCATGGGTAATGGCCGCTGCAGCCTTTTCTGGTCATGCCGCACCGACGATTGGCCGGCCGTTCGCAAAGGATCGTTTGCTCGTTGGCGCGATACTGTGCTCGATCTGTGCCCACAGGCCGAGGAGATATTTGCATCTGGCGTTTCCTCGTTCGAGCACGTCCGCTTCGTGGGCTATCGGCATGCGTGGATGCAGCGGTGGCGGATGGGCCGCAGCGTCTTCATCGGCGATGCCGCCCACGCCATGAGCCCGCATCTTGGCCAAGGTGCGAATCTCGCACTGCTCGATGCCTGGACTTTCGCAACCTGCCTTGACCGACATGTCCGCATTGCCCCCGCCGCCCGCGCTTTTGAAAACCTACGGCGTGGCCACGTTGGTTTCTATGCTGCCGCGACAGCGGTGATGTCACCGTTCTTTCAATCTCGCGGGTGGTTTAAAGGATTGATGCGCGACCTTGGCCTTCCAATGTTGCCCAAAATCCCCTTCGTCCGACGGCGCATGGTGCAGATCATGTCGGGAATGCGCGCCGGATGGTGCGGAGGAAACCTTCATCTCGAATAAAATCGAAAACGCGCGTGATCGCGATCGCCTGCGAATTCAAAGTTGCAATTCCGCATCTGAAATTCAAATTTGAAATCCGATCCCAGACTTGAAACCAGAATGTCGCACGATTCGCAAGCGGTGATGCCACCCCTGGCCGCATCCGTTTGCCGCGCCTTCATTGCTCAAAGCCCCAGCATCATCCGCGCCGGATCCTCAAGAGACTGTTTCATTCGCACGAGAAAACTTACCGCCTCGCGGCCATCCACAAGGCGATGATCGTAGCTGAGTGCAAGGTACATCATCGGCCGGATTTCGACCTTGTCGTCGATCGCCACTGGGCGCTTTTGGATGGTGTGCATCCCCAAAATACCGCTCTGCGGCGAATTGAGAATGGGCGTGCTCAACAGCGATCCAAAGATTCCGCCGTTGGTGATGGTGAACGTGCCGCCGGAAAGTTCATCCAGACCGAGCTTGCCGTCGCGCACCGCTGTGGCGACGCGCTTGATCTCGGTTTCAATCCGGGCGAACGACATGTCCTGCACGTTGCGCAGCACGGGAACCGCCAGCCCACGTTCGGTGCTGACGGCAACGCCCATGTGAACGTAGTCATGATAGACAATGTCGGTCCCGTCGATCCGGCCATTGACGGCCGGAAATTCCTTGAGCGCGGCCACCGCCGCCTTCACGAAAAACGACATGAATCCCAAGCCGATACCGTTCGCTTTTTCGAAAGGTTCCTTGTATTTGCTGCGCAGCGCCATGATCGCGCTCATGTCCGCTTCATTAAACGTCGTCAAAATGGCGGCCGTCTGCTGAGCGCGTAGCAGGTTGTCGGCGATGCGCTTGCGGATTTTGGTCATCGCAACGCGGCGCTCGCCATTGCCGCTGGGCACGCCGACGGTCCGGCCCGCCGGCTCCGGCGTGGATTCGCCGCGAATTTCAGTTGCAGGCTTTTCCTGTTGCTCGTGCAGATCGTCGTCGGCGGCGCGCTGCTTATCGACATACGCGACAAGGTCTTCCTTGGTGATCCTTCCGCCCGGACCCGTGCCGCGCACCGCGCCCGGCCCGACACGAAATTCCGATGCCACCCGCCGCGCCGCCGGGCTGAGATCCTCCATCGCTGCCGTCGCGGAAGATGTTTCCGCCGACTGGGCACTTTGTCCTTTCGCCGTCGGCGCGCTTCCCGCCATCGGGGCACCGTTTCCAACGTCTGCGGGCGAAGAAGCCGCCGCCGACGGAATATCCTTTGTCGCCTCCGATTCGCCTTTCATCTGCGACGCGGGAGCTGTCGAAGTGGCCTTGCCGGCCGGATCGATCGTTGCGATCACTTCTCCCACCTTCACCGCAGCGCCCTCGGCGTGCGAGCGATGCAGCACGCCCGCGATCGGCGCGTTCACATCGACGTTTGCCTTATCCGTTTCAAGTTCGCAAATGGGCTCATCGACCTTGACTGCTTCGCCGTCGGCCTTATGCCACTTCAACAACGTGGCGCTGGTGACGGATTCGCCCAGCGTCGGAACAGGAACCTGTGTTGCCATATGCTTATTGTGCGGCCGAGCGGCCGGCTTGAAAAGAGCCATACGGTCCGCCCGCCGCGCGCTCCCGCCGGCGCGGCAGTGCCGCCGAAACTATAGGACGCTAGCCGTCAGGCGCTTCCGCGCAATCGTCTGGGCCGAAATTTTGTCCTGCAGCCGCATGATTCCTTCCATCAATGCCTCCGGTCGCGGCGGGCATCCGGGGACATAAACGTCCACCGGCACCACCAAATCCACGCCTTTCACAACGTTGTATCCATATTTAAAATATGGCCCGCCGCCCACAGTGCATGCCCCCATCGCTATGACATATTTCGGCTCGGCCATCTGGTGGTAAAGTCGCTTTACACGCGATGCCATCTTGTAGTTCACCGTGCCGGCCACAATCATCAAGTCGCTCTGCCGCGGCGTGGCACGAAACGCTCCCGCGCCAAATCGATCGAGATCGAATCGGCTGGCGCCCACCGCCATCATTTCGATCGCGCAGCACGCCAGCCCGAACGTCATCGGCCAGATCGAGTTTTTCCGGCCCCAGTTGATCGCCCAGTCGATGCTGGTGACGATCAGGCCCTCTTCAAATCGGTTTTCGATCCATGACATCGCTATTTCACCTTTGTGCCCCATCTCTGCGGCATTAGCCGCCGGCAGGGGGCTTTTGCATTGTAGAACCCCCGGCGGCGATGGGGAAGAAGCGCCGCCAAACTGTAGAATGATTCTAGCTGCGTGCATGAACCGATCCATAACCTCCTGAGCGGCGAGATGCGCGGCCCGGGCGCCCTGGGCGCACGCATCATGCTTCGTCTTGCCGAAACCCCCTACGCCGCGCTCATGCGCCTAAGAAACGCGCTATATGCGGCGAATTGGAAGAGGGTTCACGACGTCGGCCGGCCGGTCATCAGCGTTGGCAACATCACCGCCGGCGGGGTTGGAAAAACGCCGATGGTTGCATGGCTCGCCGGCGCTTTGCGAAATCGCGGGTATCGCCCGGCAATCCTAATGCGCGGATATGGCGCAGGTTCGAACAAAGGTGCAAAAAGCGACGAAGCGGCCGAACTCGATGCAGTGCTCGACGGTGCGAAAACCTGGCGCATACCGGTTTATGCGAGCCCCAATCGCGTCGCCAGTGCGGCCAACGCGCTTCGCAATCATCCCGAGATCGACCTGTTCCTTCTCGACGATGGATTTCAACATCGTCGTGTCGGACGGGCGTTTGACCTGTTGTTGATCGACGCCACCGCTCCGTTTGGCTTCGGGCACGTCCATCCGCGCGGGCTTCTGCGCGAGCCGCTGTCGGGCCTGGCCCGCGCAAGCACATTGGTGCTGACGCGAAGCGACCTGGTTGACGACCCATCCATCGCTGAAATTCGCAAGACCATCCGCCAGTATAACGCCGAAGCGCCTATTCATACCGCCAGGCATGCGATTCGCGGCCTGCGGTCGTCCGACCTCCCCGCCGCCGACCCTCCCGACATTCCGATCGCATCGCTCGCAAATCGCAAAATTTACACCGTCGCCGGCATCGGCAATCCTCGGGCCCTGGGTTTTCAACTCGATACT
>JBBQCK010000237.1:0-5288 GCA_038318605.1 Tepidisphaerales bacterium
ACTTTGCAAACGATCTGCTGCCCGGGCTGAATGCAACCGCAGGCGTGAACGTCGGCAACACCGGCGGTGAGCCTGCATCGCATCTGGATGGCCGGACGCTGACGTACAATGCGGGACTTACGCTCGATCTGCCGCTGGATCGCGTCGAAGAGCGCAACGCCTATCGCGCATCGATCGTGCGCTACCATCGCTCGCAGCGAAATTACGAACAGTCGCGTGACGAGGTCGTGGCGGATGTACGCTCGGCTCTGCGGGCGATCCGCAATGCGCAAACGGCCCTTGTTATTCAGCGGCGCGGCATTGAGTTGGCCGAGCGCCGGCTTGATCTTTCCAACGAATTGCTCAAACAGGGAAAGGTAAATAATCGCGATATCGTCGAGGCGCAAAGTTCGCTTCTGGACGCACAGGATCGGTTTTTCGTTGCTCGCAGCCAGCTTCAAATCCGCCTGCTCGAATATCTGCGCAACACCGGCACGTTGAGGCTCGATCCGCATGCGGGGTCGCTGGCGCGAGCGATGGATCGGGCGTTGGTGCGACAGCGGGGAATTGACCCCTCTACGGGCGATATTGGCCCGGTGAAAGATGATTTGTTAAACCTCGGGACGATGGCCGAGTAAGAGGAATAGAATCGGGCAAGGCGTTGAACTCGAAAAAAAGAGACGAGGACTGACAGAGCAGTGAGCAACCAATCAATCAGCATGAACCAGCCGGGCATTGCAGCGGGGACACGGGTGGACCGCGCACGAAACTTTTTTGGTCGGCGGCGAATGTGGCTGGCGGGGGCTATTTTGCTTGCGGGCGTTGGGGCGTATGGGGTGGCGCGGTGGTATGCAAATCGCCCGGAAGGCCCGATTCGGGGGAAATTTCACACGGTCGTTCCGGCCGACATGGAAATCCTCATCAATAAGGTGGGCGAACTTCAGGCGTTGAACAATACCGACGTTCCCTGTCAGGTCGAGGGACAGACCGCGATTCAGTGGCTGGTCAAGGAAGGAACAGACGTTCAGAAAGGCGATGTACTGGTTCTGCTGGATTCTTCGGCCATCACCCAGAAGCGCGAAGACACGGAACTCGAACTCGAAAAGGCGAAAGCCGACATGACCACCAGTCGCGAAATGCGCGACATTCAGGAGTCGCAGAATTCGGCGAACCTCGAGGCTGCTGAAGTTGCGCTGCAACTCGCGAGGATCGATCTCGATCAATATGAGAAGGGAACTTTTCCGCAACAGCTACAAACGACGCGGGTTTCGCTGGAGGTTGCGCAGACATCGCTAAAGACAAAGCAGGAAGATCTGGAGCAGACGCGAAATCTCGCGGCAAAAGGCTTCGTAACGCCGGCCGACGTAAAGAAGGGCGAACTCGACGTCATCAATTCTCAGAACGAAGTTGATAAGGCACAAACCGCCCTGATGGTGCTGGAAAAATACACGCACGAAATGGATTCAGCATCCAAACGCAGCACGCTTGCGCAGGCAGAGCAGAAACTCGCCCGCACGAAGCGCGAAAATGCCAGCAACCTGGCGCAGAAAAATGCTGATGTTCGCGCAAAAGAGCAGGCGACGCTGTCGATCGAGCGCAAGCTCGCGAAATATCGCGAGCAGGAGGCATTCTGCCGAATCACCGCGCCGGAATCGGGGTTGGTGGTGTATGCCTCGAGCGGCGATCGTAATGCGCAGACTCAGATTCAGGAGGGCGCCTCGGTTCGCGAGAGACAGATTCTGCTGCGACTGCCCGATGTAACGCAGATGAAGGCGGTGGTGCGGCTGCTCGAATCGGAGGCATCCCGGCTGACCAAACTGGCGGCCGGCCAGACGGTGCATGCAACCGTCAAAATTGAAGGCATCGCCCGTCCAGTTACGGCAACACTTTATCGCATCGCGCCTGTGGCCGATTCAGGCTCGAGATGGGCCAGTCCTGACATCAAGGAATATCCCGTTGAACTCAAACTGGACGATACGCCGCGCGGACTGAAGCCCGGGTTCACCGCTCAGGTATCCATTTTGCTCGATCACATCGACGAAGCGTTGGCCGTACCGATCGAAGCTATCTACACCGAGGGACGCAGTTCGTTTGTGTTCGTGCGCCATGGAAACGATGTCAGTCCGCAGGCGGTCGGGCTGGGCGGCGTAACCGACAAGGACGTCCAGATCAAATCCGGGATCTCGGCAGGAGACGAGGTGCTTTTGCTGACGCCGGGCCAGGGACCGGCGCTTTTACAGAAGTCCGGCGTAAAGGTTGAGCCGGCCAGCCAGCCCAGCGGCGAGCGTGGCAAGGGGCGTGGACGGCGCGGCGGCGGCATTAATCCACCCGGCACGCCGGGCGGCAATGGCGGTATGGATTCTCCGACCGGCGGCAGCGGTATTAATCCGCCCGGTGACAGCGGCGTGAGCAATCCACCGTCTGGAATGCCTGGCCCTCAACATGGAAGTCAGGACGACGGGCGAGGACCGACCACACAGCCCCATGATCGTCTCGACGGTTCGGATGATTCTTCGGGTGACCATCAACCGCGCTCCACCGGCGCGCATGCCGGACCCGCCGCAAGCGCTCGTCCGGCGCCATAACCGCGAGGCGCGGTGTTCCGCCGCGCGGGATGGCTGCGGCGCGGTTACACTCATCACGGATGCGAAGCGGTGTGCGCGTTACATTTCTCATCAGCACGCACAACCGCCGGGATGTACTGCTCGCGACACTGCGCAGGCTTGCCGAGGCCGGGTACGCGGCGAGTTGCCATGAAACGATTGTGGTGGACAACCACAGCAGCGACCGCACCGCTGAAGCAGTTGCTCGGGAGTTTCCCGAGGTTCGCCTTATCGCGATCGACCACAACCGCGGGCCGGTTTCCAAGAATTTAGGATTGGCGGCCGCGGGGGGCGAGTTTGTCATTTTTCTCGATGATGATTCCTTCCCACATGCCGGCGCGATTGAGCGCATGATCGAACATTTTCGAACGGATGATCGACTCGGGGTCGTCAATTTTAACGTGACGCTGCCCGATGGATCACGAGAGTGCAGCGCCTATCCGGATGTTTTCATCGGATGCGGCGCGGGGTTTCGAAAGGCGGCGCTCGACGAAGTGGGGGGCCTGCCGGATGATTTTTTCATGGCGGCCGAGGAATATGACCTCTCGCTGCGCCTGCTCGATGCCGGCTGGCGGATTGTCGCGCCCGGCGATCTGGACGTCACTCACCTGAAGAACGGCACAAGCCGTTTTCCAGAGCGCATCACACGGTTGGATGTACGCAACAACATCATCCTCGCCGCGCGGCATTTTCCGCTGAGATGGGGGCTTGTTCTGGGTCTGGACTGGACGCGCCGCTACTCTTGGATCGCGGCCAGCAAGGGGCATCGCCGCGCGTTCTGGCTTGGCCTTGCACAGGGAATTGGAAAATGTTTCTGGCGACTGCGCCGTCGGCCGATCGGCACGGCCGCCTTCGAGCAGTTTTCACGCATGCATCAGATCGAACGACAGATGCGCCGTATCGCGCTGCGCTATGGTGCTCGCCGCGTGCTATTGGTTGATGTCGGTAAAAGCATTTACGCATTTCATCGCGCCGCCGCACTGGCGGGGCTTCGCGTTGTGGCGATCGCCGATGGCGCGCTCGCGCGTCCAGGGCGGAACTACCGCGGTATAAGGGTGGTGTCGGACGACGATGCGATGAATATGGAATTCGATCTGATCGTCATCAGCAACCTATCCCCCGTCCACGCCGCCCGGCGGCTGGGCGAGTGGCGGCAGCGGATGGGGGACAGGATTCCCGTGGTTGACCTTCTGGCAACACCCTGTGACCGGGCTTTGATATCCCAAATCTGAAATTCAGCCCGGAACCAACGCACTTCAACTGCATCCCATTGAGTTACCACAGTTGAGACATTTGTAGCATGTGCCGCTGCGTACGGTGATCGATCCGCACACGTCGCACGCCGGTGCGTCAGACTGCATTTCCGTGCCTTGCTGGCTGAGCGGATCTGCGACCACGACAGCTCGCAGCGTCAGGCCCGATGGGCTTGCGTCGGCGTCGGGCGAGCCTGCATCTCGGGGTCGAAGCAGCGGTTCGTCCGCATATTCGAATGGCTTGGCACCATCCGTCTCGACACGCGGGCCATGGCCATTGGATTTGTTATGGCCATTTCCGTTTCCATTGCCGTTTCCGCCTCCAGCCGCCTCCTTGCGCGGTTTCACCACAGGCGGGACAATCGGGCGGATTTGATCCGCCGTTTCGGCGACCGTCGCATCCGGCTTGGCGGCCGGCGGGCTCGGCTTCTTTTCAGGGCGCGTCGGCGCATTCGCCAGGCGATATCCCGGAATGAACTCCATGGCCAGCCAGCGGAAAATATAATCAACCAGACTTTTGGCGAATGGAATCTCGGCGTTGCGCGTCATGCCGCTCGGTTCGAATCGCACATGCTCGAATTTTCGCACCAGGCTCTCAACCGGAACGCCATACTGAAGTGCCACCGACACGAGCGTTGCGATTGTGTCCATCAGGCCACCGATCGTCGAGCCCTCCTTCGCCATGGTGATGAACACTTCGCCCGGCGCGCCATCCTCGTAAAGGCCGACTGTGATGTATCCCTCGTGGCCGGCGACATCGAACTTGTGGGTCAGGGCCCGGCGCGTGTCCGGCAGCCGGCGACGCAATGGCCGCTCGACGATGCGCTCGATGATTCGCTCGATCATCGGAGCGGCGGTGAGATTGTCGCTGCGCACCGGAGCCGGCTGGGATGCGACATTGGGCGCGATTGACGCCGCGAGGGCCACATCCGCCGCAACTTCCTCGCGCGCCGCATGTATGTCGTCCGCGCTTTGCTCGTCAGTCTTGTTCTCCAGGTCCTCATCGCTCTTGACGTTCAGGGGCTGGCTCAGCTTTGATCCATCGCGATAAAGTGCGTTGGCTTTCAGCCCGAGTTTCCACGACAGGAAGTAGGCCGACTTGATGTCCTGTATGTTTGCCTCGTTGGGCAGATTGATCGTCTTGGAGATGGCGCCGCTGATGAACGGCTGGGCGGCCGCCATCATGCGGATGTGCCCTTCGACGGCGATGAAGCGCTGGCCGGTCTTGCCGCATTTGTTAGCACAGTCGAATACCGGCAAGTGCTCGGCCTTCAGGTGAGGCGCGCCTTCGACGGTGCCGCGGCCGCAAACGATGTCATTGGCTTCGCCGATCTGTCGGCGGCTGAATCCCAGTTCAGTCAGCAGATTGAAATTAGACTCCTGCCATTGCGATTCTGCATATCCCAGTCGCTGCATCGTCTCGGCGCCGAGCGTCCACGGCTTGAAAGCAAAT
>JBBQCK010000238.1:0-5282 GCA_038318605.1 Tepidisphaerales bacterium
CCTCCAAATCGCATCAGCCGAAAAAATCTAACGGTCGGAAAATCCAATGGAAATCACCAATCATTTCCGGGACGCCCTCGGAAATCTCGCCAAACCGCCTGAAAGAACGATACCTAACAAAATAGTATCACCCAACTTGACTCCCCCTCCCGCCCCTGCATCCAATTGCAAGTTCACCCCGCGCCGCTCTTCCGAAGCCGCGCAAAACAAAATACGGCAATGCCCACAAATCTAAAATCTTCGGTAAGACTGCGAGCTGAAATTTGCCCCCGAATCTCCTGCCGCCGCAGGCGGGCCGTTCAAAAGCGCGCAAAAGCAAAGCCCGGAAAATGTTCTCTTCCGAGCCCTGCGAAAGCGCGTGGGTCGAACCGCAAATGGCAGCGCAACCTCACGCACAGAGTCCTCGTATTTCTTACCGCATCGGCGCACTTTGTCTTAACGCGAGTTACGCAGATGCGAATGGCCCATTTCCTATTCCATCACGTCCCGCGATCGCCGATCGCTCCCTGCCACCTTCACCAGCTTGTTGTACAAGCCGAGAATCAAAAACGTCGGCGCCCATTCCCCCACAAACAGTGCATCGTGCCGGCGACCAAAAGCCCGCAGCGCAGCCGATCCAACGATCGACCCGGCTGCCAGCCATAAAAACGTGTCGCTGGGAAGCCGGGCAGTCTGATTTTCAATCGTCCGCGCAACAATCCCCTCGTCGTGTTCCTGGTTCTGCGTAACCTGACGACGTGCTTCGTTCATCAATCGGCTCATGATCGAACTCCTTTCAAAATGCGACAGTTCAACAGTGCCGCCTATACGACACCATCGGAGATCAATACAAAGTCAATGCCAGCGCGCACCGATGCCGCGGCGGGACCGCAAATATCCCAGCCAACGCCGATTGCGAACCTTTTATTCAACACAAATGGAAATCCGTACCCCTGAAACCCACCAGATTGGCCCACAATCCGGCCAATCCCACGCGACATCCTGACCGCCCAAACCAATGCGACATCACATGGCGGATGAGTCCGCCCGCCCTATTCCGGCCGGATGCTCTTGCCGTCCACATCCGTCGCATAAATCCGGCCGCTGCCGCTGCCGCTCTGATAGTCGTAAACAAAACCGCACGCAACGCTCACCGCCGCGCCGCCATCGCCGTCCACCACATTCGCCCGTAAATTGATCGCATTCTGCGGCGTCGTCTGCATATACGGCCCAAAGTTCGTACTTTGAAACGTCGTCGTCGCCGTCAGCGGATCCCATCCGCTTGTAAGGTCGGGCAACGTATCGCCGTGCTGAAGCTGGTACAGCTGTATCTGGCTGCGAAGCGTCTGCAACTGGCTGACCACGCTGCTCTGGCGGGCGTCATTGCTGGCGCTGGTGAAACTTGGAATCACCACGGCCGCCAGAATGCCCAGGATAATGACCACGATCAGGATTTCGACGAGCGTGAAGCCGCGCTCCTTGCGCCGCACACGAAATTGCCTGCAAGCCTTCGCCGCGAATAAACGAGTGGGTGTTTTCATCGCATCTCATTCTTCCAATACAACGAATTCATATGCAAATCAGCGAGGCTTCAAAACCATGCGCAAAACAGGCTCATCCTTCCCGCCGAAGCGGTATTTATATTCCTCCGACCCGCGCAGCATGTCATACCATGTCGCTTTCTCGTCGATCGCCTGCTTGACCGCCAACGCGGTAATGACTGTGCCCGGACTCCACCAATGAAAATCCGGGCTGAAACCACCGTTGTAGACCAATGGACCGATGCGCGACGGCATATTCAGCGTACAAGCGGCCGCATCCTCCTTGATCCACAAAAACTTGATCCGCAGCCAGTCGCGCCGCATCAACTCTGTCCCTATTTCGAGCAACAGCGGGCGCACGAAGTTGTGTATCGCCTCACCCCGATCCCCACCGCTTGCCTCGCTCAATTCGAGTGCCTTTTTAACGGACGCATCCGCCTGATCGATTGCGCTCGCCAGCGTCAGCCGAACATTCCCCTCTTTCTCGCCCCTTCGCACCTTGCGCATCATTTCCCGGCGATGATGGCCATCCAGCGTCTCAAGATACTGCTCCCAGGTCGGCGGCAGCGCAAACCGCACCACCTTGTCCACCTCTGTTTCCTCTACATCAAATCCGCAGTCGCCGGCAATTCGCTTCAAAATGTCGCGGCTGGGCCAGTATTGCCGCACATTTTGCAGCACCAGCCCCGAAACGCTGCTGTCCCATAGCGTATGCAGGTACGCCAATGCGCTGCGCCAAAATATTTCTTCCTCTCCATCGCGTACCGGCGGATCGAGATAATCCGCAAGCCCCGGCACACCTGTTTCCAGATAACCCCCATCCGCCAGCGACATCGGCAGAACGCCAAGCATCGCTCCGCCGCGCGAAACGGCGATAACGCGCGACCGCCCCGCCTTGATCGAAACCTTCACCAGCCCCGCATGCCACACCGAAGATTGAAATGCCGAAAACAGCGAACAACCCTGCGCAAGCGAATCCCATCCGTTCAATACCCGCTCGTCCCGCGGCATATCCGAGAAACACTCCGCCAACACGCCATTTTCCTCGCGAGATTCAAACGGCACATCGTCGGTTTTCCCGATGCGCAGCTTCCCGCCGATCAACCGCTTCACCGCCCCCTTCAATCCCGCGCCAAGACCTGTGGACAACATCAATCGCTCGCTTCCGGGTTATTCTGACATCGTACGATCACGCCGCCCGACAGCAGCGGCTTATCCGATATCGTCGCATACCGCGCGTTACTTCACGAGCGCGTCCGGTAAGGTGGTAACCCCTCGTATCTTCAGGCATCGTCCGACCGCCCCCGCCAGGCTGTCGATCTCCGTCTCGGTGTGTTCGCACGATACCGTCAACCGCAGCCGGCTCGTGCCACGGGCCACCGTCGGCGGGCGCATCGCCACCACAAAAAACCCCACCGCCTCAAGCGCCCCCGCCGTCGCAACCGCCGCCCCCGCACTTCCGAAAATTACCGGCACGATCGGCGATTCGCCTGGCGGCAGTTGCGCTCCAAGCGCTCGCAACGCGGTCCTTAGCCGATTCGCCAGCAGTCGCACACGCTTTTGCCGCTCTGGCTCATCGCGCATGATCGACAATGCGCGCATCGCGCCACGTGCGACCGCCGGCATCGTGCTCGTCGAATAAATGTACGCGCGTGCAAAATTGATGACGCCTTCGCAAAATCGCTTCGACCCGCACAGCGCGCCGCCCCCAAGGCCCATGCCTTTGGAGAGCGTCACCATGCTCACATCGACCTGGTCCGTCAGCCCCATCTCCGCTGCCAGACCGGCGCCATGGTTGCCAAAAACTCCGCTGGCGTGCGCTTCGTCCAGCAAAATTACGTAGCCAAATTCCTCCCGCAACTCCGCCAGCGCCGCCAGGTCCGCAGAATCGCCGTCCATGCTGAAAATCGATTCGCTCACCACCACCGTCCGCTCGCCGTTGTCGCGATGTGCAAGTAATCGGCGCAGCTTCGCCATGTCGTTGTGCCCAAAGGTACGAAACGCCCGGCCGCTGGCCCGAACGGCGTCAATCAGCGATGCATGTATAAGCTTGTCGAGTAAGAACCGGACGCCACCATTTTCCATGGCCGCGCCGATACGCGAAAACGTCTGAATCGCCGCATGCGCCGCCTGATACCCGCTCGGTAAAAAAATGGCCGCCGCGGTCCCCTTCCACTGCGCAATCGCCCGCTCGGCGCGCGCATGCTCCGGTGTAAAACCGCTGACCAGCCCCGACGCCCCGGCGCCGCGCGCGATTGCACCCGCCCCGTCGGCGACATCTCCATTAGCAACTCCCTCCATAAGCAAAGGATGATGCGCCAACCCGAGATAATCGTTCCCCGCAAAATTGATCAGTCGCCGCCCGTCAACTTCCACATGCGTTGCATCCAGCGCCTTGCATTCCCGCCGCATGCGCAGCAACCCGCGCTCGCGACGGCCCTCCAGCGCGCATTCAATATCGCCATCAAGCCAGGATTGCGTCAATTCGCCTCCAACCCCCGCCCCTCGGCCCGATGCTGACTACCGCCTGCGCAATGCCGAGCACCCACTGCCGCGGGCCCAACTCATCCCTGCTCAACCACCCGCTGGCGGCGGAATTGGCCCCGCATCGACGGGCTTCGCCGCACTCGCTGCCGCCCCCGATCCTTCGTTCTCCAAAGTCGCAAGATGCTCCTTCATCAGCCGGCCGACCTTGAATTTAACCGTGCGCTTCTCCTTAACATCCACCGGCTGCAGCGTCTTGGGATTCTGCGCCCGCCGAGCCTTGCGAATTTTAGTTTCAAACACTCCGAAATCACGGAATTCGAGCCGATTGCCGTTGCCCAGCTCAGATATGATTTCGTCGAGAAACTGCTGCACGATCTTCTTGACCTGCACGCGACGTTGCGTGGTGCCGTCTGCGATTCGGTCGATCAATTCCTTCTTGGTGATAGTCGCCATAGATCCCTCAAGGGCAGTAGGCAGCGGCGATTGCCGGATGTCAAACCGCCATGTTTCAACAATTGGCAACGAACTCCCGCGGAACCCGTAAGATTGGTGTTTGCCCGCAGTTATGCGGAATGATCCTTCCGCGCACCGCCGCCGTCAAGCAAGAAATGCGCTCCAATGGCGAATTGTCATTTTAGCCGTTTTCCGGGTGCCCCGGGCCCATTTACGGCACTGCGCTATAGAACGCAAAGCGATTCAAACCAATTTCACCGGGCGGAATTTCAATGATTCCATCGGCGCGCCCCAAGGCAACCATATCCCCAGAGCTGCGAGGCGGCAGCACCTCGGCGCGGCCATCCGGTAGCAGCGCCGCCGGGCGATAAAGCCAAAGCCGCCCATCGCGACTTGGCGGCGCTTCAATCGTCACAAAGGGCGGCGTTGGATCGATCAATTCAAACCCGCCGAGCCGCCGAAGCACCGGCACACCAAACCGCCGGCCCGTCACAATCGCCGACATCGGATTGCCAGGCAATGCAAGGATTGGCCGGCCGGCCTTATCGATCGCGCCAAGCATCGGCCCGCCCGGGCGAATCGGCAGACGATGAAACACAACCTCCCCGCCGGCGCCGCGAATTGCATCCGGTACAAAATCGCGATTTCCCATCGACACGCCGCCACTGACAATCAGCGCATCCACCCGCTTCAGCGCCTCCTCGACTGCCCGAGTCGTCAGCGCAAGATCGTCGCCAACGTGCTGGATAGAGGTGGTTTCAATCCATGGCATCATTGCCAGCATCGCCACCAAGCCAGGCCCATTGCTATCCCGCATCTGCC
>JBBQCK010000239.1:0-5221 GCA_038318605.1 Tepidisphaerales bacterium
AGCTGCGAGTGATGACGGTTCAGAGTTGCCAGTAATGGCAACTGCGAGCCGCCCACTGTCGGGCTGCAACGTCTGCCGTTTACTGAGTACCGCCTACCGGCCACTGCGTACAGCCTACTTCAGCAATCCATCTTTCTTCGCCATATGAACCGCCAGATCGACGACGCGGTTGCTGTAGCCCCATTCGTTGTCATACCAGCTGACGATCTTGAAGAAATTGGCGTTCAGTTCGATTCCCGCGCCGGCGTCGAAGATTGAGCTGCGTGCGTCGGTGATGAAATCGCTGGATACCACTTCCTCGTCGGTATAGCCGAGAATTCCCTTCAATGGGCCTTCGCTGGCGGCCTTCATGGCTGCGCAGATGTCCTTGTAGCTGGTGGCCTTGGCGGTTTTGAACGTTAGGTCAACAACCGAAACGTCGGCCGTCGGCACGCGAAACGCCATGCCGGTAAGTTTGCCCTTGAGCTGTGGCAGCACCAAGGCGACGGCCTTCGCAGCGCCGGTCGCCGCAGGAATGATGTTCATGTACGCATTGCGCCCGCCGCGCCAGTCCTTCTTGCTCGGGCCGTCCTGCGTCGGCTGGGTCGCGGTGACCGCGTGGATCGTCGCCATTAATCCTTCCGCCAGGCCAAAGTTGTCGTCGATGACCTTGGCGATCGGCGCCAGACAGTTGGTAGTGCAGGAAGCGTTGGACACAACTTTGTCGCCAGTATCAAAGCTGTTCTGGTTTACGCCGATCAGCAGCGTCTTGACCTTTTCCGGTTCCTTGGTCGGAGCGGAAATGATCACGCGCTTGGCGCCTGCTTTGAGGTGCCCTTCAGCGCCGGCGTAATCGGTGAAGAGGCCTGTCGATTCAACCACGTAATCCGCGCCGTTTTTGCCCCAGGGCAGCTCGGCCGGGTTACGGACAGAGAATGTCGGCACGAACTTGCCATTGACGACGATGCCGTCCGGCTTGGCTTCGACGGTGCCGTCGAACTTGCCATGAATCGAGTCGTGCTTGAGCAGGTATGCCAGGTTGTCGGAGGGGACAAGGTCGTTGATGCCGACAAATTCAATGTTGGGATTCGCCGCCGCCGCCCGAAAGACCAGCCGACCTATGCGCCCGAACCCGTTGATGCCAACCTTCAAAGCCATTTCATTTGCTCCGGTAGAACCTGTAAAAACCCGGCGCGGCCGGGCAGGATTGGACGATACAGACGCAGGCCGCCTGAATCAAGGATGGCACCGCAATCCCGCACCCGCTGCGACAAAACGCCATTGGCCCAAATTTGCATGCCAACTTTGTGCACGCGATTCTGATCGATGAATGCAGCCGTGCATGCTGCAAATGCAGGCAGGGTAGCCCGCACCACAAGTCTCCATTTACACAGCGCCATAGAGCGAAAACGCCCCTCTTTCCCACTGGAACTGCCCGCAATCTGCGGCTAAACTTCGACCGCGAAACCGGTTAACACGTCCTCATGAAGCTCAATACTGAAACTTTGCATCCGCGCGATTTGTCGGCCGCGCTGGCGCGTATGTTCGACTTGGCCGCCAACAAGACAGCCATGCTCGATCGGGCATGGGATCCAACCCGCGGCACGCCTGTCTTCACGGTGGATGGGGTCTACACGACGCGCGGCTGGACGGAATGGACGCAGGGGTTTCAATATGGACTGGCGATCCTCGCGTTTGATGGAACTGGCGACCCATCGCTGCTGAAGATCGGCCGCGACCAGACGTGCAGCCGCATGGCGCACCACGTCACGCATATCGGTGTTCACGACCACGGGTTCAACAACCTTTCGTCGTATGGCAATCTGCGACGGCTGATGCTTGAAGGCCGGATCCCGCACGATGAATGGGAGCTGGCGTTTTACGAGATGGCAATCAAGTCATCCGGCGCGGTTCAGGCCGCTCGATGGTCAGGCGTTCCGGTGAAGTCGCCATCGGCGGCCTCGGCCAACTCGAACGCGCTCGGATACATCTATTCATTTAATGGCCCGCATTCGCTCTTTGTCGATACCATGCGCACGACGCGCATCCTCGGCGTGGCATGGCAGCTTGGTCACGCGCTGATGCATGAAAACGACCGTGCGGCCAATTTGCTTAAACGCTCCGTGCTGCACGGACTTTGCACCAGTGAGTACGTCCTTTTCCACGGCAAAACCAATCAGCTTTATGACGTGCGCGGCCGGACTTGCCACGAGGCGGTGTTCAATCGCAATGACGGGAACTTCCGCTGCCGGGCCACGCAGCAGGGTTACAGCCCCTTCTCGACTTGGACGCGCGGGCTTGCATGGGCGATTCTCGGATATGCCGAGGAACTCGAATTTTTCCAGACGATCGATGATGCCGCTTTTGCCGATTCCGTCGGAATGAAAAAAGCGGAGGTGATGGCGGCCTACAAGGCCGCGGCGATCGACACCGCGGAACACTACATCCGTGAAGCGACGGCCGCCGATGGCATTCCCTATTGGGACGATGGCGCGCCGCAGTTGCATCGGCTGGGAGACTGGCAGGCGAAACCGGCCGACCCGTACAACGATTTTGAGCCGGTGGACAGCAGCGCCGCGGCCATCGCCGCGCAGGGCTTGCTGCGTCTGGGCAATTTTCTCGGCGAGCGCAATGGCACCGCTTATCAGCAGGCCGGGCTGACGTTGGCGCGGCGACTGTTCGATTCTCCGTATCTCTGCACCGACGCAAAGCATCAGGGGTTGCTGTTGCATTCGATCTATCACCGGCCGAACAACTGGGATCATGTCCCGGCCGGCCGGAAAATCCCGTCGGGCGAATCGAGCATGTGGGGAGACTATCATCTGCTGGAGTTGGCGCTGACAATCAAACGCATGGCCGACGGATCGAAGCCATATCATTTCTTCGACGCACCAAAGTAGCTCAAACACTTAGCGGCAGGAGTCAGCGATGAAGAACCGAATGTTCCGGCGGGTTTGCAGCACGGCGGCGATTTCCCTTCTGATCGGATGCACCCAGACGGGCAACAACGCCCCTTCTGGAAGCGACCGAAGCGATCGGCTCGACAATGGCTACAACGGCGACGGCCGCGAGAACTCGCGCGCGAGTGAATATGACTATCTTCCACGCGGCGTGCGCCGGCTCGAACGCGGGTTTGGCGACGTTAAGACGCGTGCGCCCGAGGATGGGCACCTCTACATTTCCGACATCACCGACGGCCGGATCGTAGTTGATGCAGCAATAAGGAGTGGCGATATCGTTCGTGTCGAGCCGGACGGCAATCGCATCACGATCAACGGCAAATCGATCTACGGCGGCGATCTGACCAAGCGCAACGAGCACGGCATTTACTTCCGGCAAGACCGCGACGATCGGTATGACTACAGCGATCGAAATCAGGGCCGAGGTTCCGATCGGCCCAACGAGCGAAATCAAGACAACGGCCCGGCGGTGCGGATCGAGGAATTTGCGAGCCTTCGGCCGGTGGCTTTTGGGCGGGGCGATATTACCTACATCGCGCCGCAACGGGGACACGTCTGGGTGTACGATTCCACGCGGCGCAAGGTGGTCTACAGCAGCGATGTGGTCGCCAACGACCGCATCGTCATTCAGCCTGCACGCAACGCCATCTTCGTGAAATCCGATTCACGCGCTGCGCCGCTGAGCCGGATGAGCAGCGACGACAACCACGAAATTTATTTCAAAGCCCGCTGAAAGTCGGGCAAATCGCCCTCGCTTTGGTATAGGGCCGCGGCAGCCCCCGAAGCTACTGGCCGATGGTGATTGATCCATCGGCGACTTTCACCTGCTCCTTGCCGACGGTGAGCGTGGCCGCGGTCGCGGTGCCGCTTCCGGCGACGGCGGGGGCTGGACCGTTTTGCAGGGTCATCACCACGAGCACATCCTTGTCGCAATCGAACTCGACATAGCGGTTGCCCGGATAATGTTTGCCCTCGTAGGTGATTCCAATGCCGTGTTCATCCTTCGGGTTGTCGCGGCGCACCTCGCCGACGCGCAATTTTGCGTCCACCGGCTGTACCACGGTACCGACTAGCGTTGCGCCATTCGGCGCGGTCAGCGTGAATTGATTGCCCGAAACATCAGCCTTGTTGAACTCGGGCGTGTTCAGCCGCCAAAGTTTTCCATTGCCGCTGGTTTCGGCATCGACGAACAGCGCCGGAGCACCCGACTTCGTGCTGTAATCAACGGCAAAGACACGTTTGTGGTCGGTGATGCCCGTGCAGGAGCCGGTGGTCACGGTTGACCCTGAGCCATCCTTTTTAAAGTCAGCGGACACAAGCTTACCGAGGGGGTTTGCTGGATCATTTTTTGATCGACGCGTTGGATCACCGGGGAACAGATTGGTCTGGCCGGCCTGTTCCTGCGTCCGACCGCCGCCGGTTGCCCAGATCGATCCCAATCCCAGAATGCGGATCGTGTTTGTATCCGGCCCGCCGTGCGCGCCCTTTGGCTGGCGGGAGTGGCCATTCACCAACGCCACGATATCGTCTTTGTCCTTGTACGCATTGCGGAAAATGGCCAGACCGTGGGATTTGTCGGTGTAGGTCAGGCCGGCGATTTCGGCGGGATTTTTCGGCTCGATGTCTGTCGGATAAAGCAATAGCGAGTAGAGGCCGCCACCATTGTCGCTGTCCCATGACTTGTCACCGTTGACGCCGAAAAGATAGTCGTACATCCAGCGCAGGGCTGGCTTGTATTCGGCCGGGCAATACCAAAACGCCAGCCCCGCACATCCGCCCAGCGAGGAACTAGCATTGTCATCGCCGAGATCGGCTCGAAGGCCCACTCTGCCGGTATCGCGCGGGATGCTTGCGCTGCCGACGTACACCGTCCAGAGCGTCATTGCGACCTTTTTGCCAGTTTCCTTGCGAAGATCGCCGATGCCGGCGCGCTGGGCCGCGATGCCGAACGGACCGGTGAATCCCCATGGAAAAGCCGTGTAGCCAATGCCCTCGGGATTCCAGCCATTTTCACCAAGATTGGCGCTCAGATGTTGTTTCAGTCTGCCAAACGCACTTTTGGCCAATGCGGTGTCGGGCTCATCTGCAGCCAATGCGGCAAGGCCAACAGCGCTCCACCGAACGGCTTGCCAATTATTAGCAATATCGATATTGGCGCCGGCGCCCATCCCCTTGTTCATGTTCTTCGCAGCCAACAGCAGTTTTTCACTGATCAACTTGCGCGTTGCATCGTCCCATGCGTCGTAGCAGGAGTCATAGGCGACAGCGGCCGTCAGGGCGCC
>JBBQCK010000240.1:0-5213 GCA_038318605.1 Tepidisphaerales bacterium
ACCAGCGTGTAGAGAAAAAACTTGATTGCGGCATACTCGCGGCGCGGCCCGCCCCAGATGCCGATGAGAAAATACATCGGCAGCAGCGCCACCTCGAAAAACACGTAGAACAAAAACAGATCGAGAGAAACGAAAACACCCAAGATGCCCGTCTCGAGCAGCAAAAATAACGCGAGATACCCGCGTGTCATTTTCTCGATTTTCCAGGAGGCGATGCACGCCAGCACACACACAAATGTCGAGAGAACGACCAACGGCAGCGACAAGCCATCGATACCGACGTAATACTCTACATTGAATGCGCCAATCCAATTCGCACGGGCGGAAAGCTGAACGTTGGCGGCGTCGGCGAACGCCCCGCCGCGTGCGCGATCGAAAAGCGCCAGCGCCAGCAGGGACAGCAGAAACGTGCCGATTGTGAAGCCCAGCGCCATGCGTAGCGCCGCGTCGCGATTCTTCACCGCCAGCAAGGCAACCGCGCCGGCCGCGGGTAAAAAGATCATCAGGGTCAGCAATGAGGCATTCACAGCGTCGGGTCCTTGAAATGAAACTCGCCCATTTCAGCGTGCCAGAAATATAATCCCGGCGGCGATCGCCACGCCGGCGGTCAGAACCGAAAGCAGCAGCGTCATGTACACGCGAATGCGTCCGGTCTGCGGCATGCGGACGGCCGCGCCGATATCCTGCGCCAAATCGGCAAAGCCTGATACCGCGCCATCGACGACTTTGTCGTCGGCGACACCTGCTGCCCGCGACGCAACACGCACGGATGCCGCCGCCGCACCGACAATTGCATCGACGATATGGCGATCGATCCAGCAAAAGACGCTCGCGACGAGAATCGTCATGTTGACCACGATCAGGTTATACAGTTCGTCGATGTACATGCGATTCAGAAGCCAGCGATGGATCATCCCCGCGGGCCGCCAGCGCAGCAATCGCTGGGAGGCCGCCAAGCCACGGACATAAAGCAGAATTGCGCCGCCAAGTCCAACGGCAAACGCCCAGGTGACCCACATTGAGTCAAGCGCTTCTCCCGCGCGACGGGCTTCGCGCTGTGCGCTTGAGGCAGCGGCGAGATCGGTTGCGGCGCTGGGAGGTTCGGCCGGCCAGATCGAATCAAACGCCGCGAACTGCTCATATGTCGCGGCTCGCTGGCGGGTGAAAATGGTATCTTCCTGCGTCGCGTTGACGAGCATTTGTTCCGCCCCAAACCAACTACCTGCCGCCGCGCTCATCACCGCCAATGCCAGCAGCGGGCCATAGAGCAGCGGAGCTTCCCCCGCGCGTCTATGAAGGTCGGCATCGCGCGGGCGATGGGCAAACGCCAACATCCAGCAACGCATCATATAAAAAGGAGTCAGGTAAGCGATAAAAACCGGCAGCGCAAATAGCAGCAGATATCCGCCCGATCGCCCCGCCTGTTTGGCATACGAAGCGAAAGCGCCGGCGTCGATGAGGATCATCGTCTTGCTGAAATACCCGGAGAACATCGGCACGCCGGCGATGGCCGCGATGGCGACGAGGAAAGTGATGGCCGTGATCGGCATTTTTCGCCATAACCCACCCATGCTGCGAAGGTCCTGCACATGCCCGGTGGCGTGGATGACGCTGCCGGCCGCCAGAAACAGCAGTGCCTTGAAAAACGCGTGAGTGACGAGATGAAACAATCCGCCAACCCAGCTTCCAACACCCAGCGCGAGCATCATGTAGCCAAGCTGCGATATCGTGGACCACGCCAACACCTGCTTGATGTCGCGCTGAACCGTCGCGACCAGCGCGGCGAACGTCAGCGTCACACAACCGATCACGGCAATAAACAGGCGGGCGTCGGGCGTGAGAATCGGAAAGATGCGCGCAACGAGATACACACCGGCGGCGACCATTGTCGCAGCATGGATCAGCGCGCTGATGGGCGTCGGGCCCTCCATCGCATCAGGGAGCCAGACATGCAGCGGAAATTGTGCGCTCTTTCCGGCCGCCCCGGCGAAAAGCGAAATACCGATGAACGTAAGCATTCCGCGCGATATGGTCGCGCCATCGCCCAGGGTGATGCCCCATTGGCCGGATTCGTGCTGCGAAATCCGGCTGGCGTCGAGCGTGCCCCATACATCCGGCAGCGAGAGATTGCCCACATGCCATACGAGAAGGCCAAGGCCAATTAGAAACCCGAGGTCGCCAACGCGATTGACGACAAATGCCTTGAGGGCGGCCCGTGACGCCGCGGGGCGGTCGCTCCAGAAGCCAATGAGCAGATAGGAACAAAGTCCGACCAGTTCCCAGAAGACAAAGATGTGCAGCAGAGTCGCGCCGATGACGAGGCCGAGCATCGAAAAGCAAAACAACCCAAGATACGCAAAGAATCGCGGGTAATGCGCATCGTTCTCCATGTACTTGAGCGAGAACACATGCACGCAGAGAGCAACAAGCGTGATCGTTGCGAAAAGCACCACCGTCAGGCTGTCGATGTAGATGCCAAGTTGAAGAAAGGCCGGCGACGCATTGCTCGCGGCAGATGAACTCTGCGCCAGTGGCAGCCAATTGAACAACCATAGCATCGGCCGGCGAATCACGTCGGATGCGCCAGGCGTTGCGCCTGCGAGCTGGTATAGTTCGTCCGATCGCGCGCCACTTACACTGAGCCAGCCGATCACCGCCAAGATGCTGCACGCGAACGACAGCGCGCTAAGTACCGTGGCAATCCAGCCTGACAATGGCCGACCGATGCTCCTGCCCCCGCACAGAAGTAGCAGGAACGAAAGCAGCGGGAATAGTGCAGCGATGATGAGAAGATTAGCGGGGTTCATCCCAGAGCTTCATCCCTTTAGCGTGTTGCCGCGCTCCACGTCGATGGAGGAGAAGTTGTTGTAGAAGTTAAGAAATATCGCCAGCGCGACCGCCGCCTCGGCCGCCGCCAGAACAATGACAAACAACGCAAAGATCTGACCATCCAGCCGAACGGAACCATCAGCCGCCGCACCATGCGCAAAGCGATTGAAGGCGACAAGATTCAAGTTCGCCGCATTCAGGACAATCTCGACGCCGATCAAAATTCCGATCGCGTTGCGTCGCGTCAAAATCGTGAAAGTGCCGGCGACAAACAGCAGCGCACCCAGAATCAAATAATGATTCAGACCGATCGTCCCGAGTATTGGGGAAGCAACGGGCATGATTTAGCGTGCGCTCCCCGAATCCCTGTCGCCTGGCTTGCGAGCTTTGGCCAGATAGGCGGCGCCGACCATGACGACCAACAGCAGAATGCTGATCAACTCAAACGGCACAAGGTAATCGCCCAACAGCGCCTGACCCAGCGTGGCCATTGGATATCTCTGCGCGGGCGATGGAGCGATAACTGTCCGCGGTGTAAGCAGAACGCCGGCTACGAGCGATCCCAGCAGGACGAACGACAGCACCGCGGCGACAATCATCTCGCTGCGATTTGCCTGAAATCTGGCAAACGGGGATTTGCTGGTCAGCATCACGCCGAAAATGATCAGGATCAGCGTGCCACCCGCGTAGATGACCAGCTGTGCGGCCGCGATAAATTCCGCCCCGAGAAGAAAATAGAGTCCGGCAACGGCCGCGAGGCAGAAAAGCAGCGCTACCGCCTGACGCACGATGTTTCGCGACACCGCCACGATCAGCACCGAGCCACCGGCTATGGCCGCGAATAGCGTAAACAACGCCTGCTCGATGAGGGCGGCCTGCTCGGAGGATGAGGGCAACAAATCGAGCATGTTATGGATTGGATATCTAGCGGGCGGCGATGATGCGGTCGCGGTCAGTGATGATGGCGGCGGGATCCGTAAGCCGCTGACGAATGCGTCGGCCTGTGACAAAGGAATACCCGACCCATCCAACAATCGCCGAAAATCCCGCTGCGCCGCAAAGTGCCAACACAACCCGGCCAATGATCGCGCCGGCGCTACCGCCGGATTGCAGCCAGGCCGTCCAAGACCACGGGTTAAAATCCCGCCACGGCGCGCCGCCACGGTCCGGGATGAATAATTGCCACAGCGCCCCGCCCAGGAGCGTAACGCACGCCATCGGCAGCAGAACCTTCACACATGTATAAAGCACCTGATCAATTCGCGGCCGCGGAAGTGTCCAGCGCAGCCACATCTGTGCGAAAACGATCAGACCCGCTTTCGACATGAATATGCCCGCGCCGATCAGATTGATCGCAATGAGCTTGTGCGCATCCTGCGCGAGCAGTGCATCGTGATGCAGCTTGCCAAGAACGCCGAAGGGATCATTCCAGCCCCCCAGAAACAGCGCAGTTTGAATGCTGGCGACGATGAACATTGCTGCATATTCGGCGAAGAAGAAAAAAGCGAAGCGCATGCCGCTGTATTCGATATGAAAGCCTGCCACCAGCTCGGATTCCGATTCGGGAAGATCGAACGGAGCTCGCTTGTTGGATGCCAGGCTGGCCACGAAGTAGATGAAAAAAGCCGCGCAGACAAAAGGATTCGCGAAGACCAGCCATGTGTGCAGCCCGCCTGACTGGCGAAACCCAAGCTCGGCCAGATTCAGCGTTCCTGCAGTCATGACGGCGACGATGATAGACAGCCCAAGCGGTATTTCGTAGCTGACCATCTGGCACGCCTCGCGCATGGCGCCATAGACGGACCATTTATTGTTGCTCGCCCAGCCGGCGAGAATGATGCCCATGACTTCAACGCTGAGCACGGCAAGAATAAAGAAGACGCCCGCATTCAACCGTGGCTCGAAGGCCAGTTCCGGCCCAAACGGCAGCGCGACAAACGCCCCGAAGACAGGCGCGAATGCGAGGTAGGGCGCGATGCGAAACAGAATGCGATCGGCTTCGGCAGGGATCAGATCTTCCTTCAGCACCAACTTGATGCCGTCCGCCAACGACTGTGCCCAGCCGAAATATCCCCCAACCCGATTCGGCCCGATGCGGCTTTGAATATGGCCGGCAACCTTGCGCTCTCCCCAGATCCCCACCATCGCCAGAACCGAAACCATCGGAAGAAACACTGCAGCTACGAGCACCACCCCGACCAGCAAAACACGCAATGGCGAAGCCGGCCCATCGCCCCAGATCAGGCGCTGAATCAGCGGAAATCCGGGTCCGCCCAGGCTGTCGCCCGTCATTGATAAAAGCAAGCCCATTTCGATCCGGTCCAGTGCGCCGCCATGCCCGAAACGAACCTAAGGAGCGCCGGGCGGTTTTAGCGGTGCCGAAC
>JBBQCK010000241.1:0-5189 GCA_038318605.1 Tepidisphaerales bacterium
CCATCGTCCATCGTCTGTGAAGACGCGCTGCAAGAAACTGCGGCAGAGGCGGCGGCTCTGGCGATTGACAGCCGGCAACGGCGCCGTTTCGCGAAGGCGACGCCACGCGCGCAGAAAGTCGGTTGTGTTGGCATGCGATTCCGCGCTGTGGGCGAGGTGCATCAGGTCGGCCACACGCAACCCGCCAAGCCGCACGGCATACGCATCGAGCAGGTAAACGATGCCTTTGGAAATTAGAAAATTGCCGAGATGCAGATCGTCGTGTCCGAGGCGCGCCTGACCGAGCTTGAGCAAAATATCGGCGACCTGCCGGCTGACCTCAAAGTGATCGCCCGCGTCAACTCCGAGCAGTCGTTGTTCATCGAGATGCGCCTGCAGGGTGATCGATGGTTCGATCGCATGTAATATGACCGCGTCGCCGACCACATCATGCAGGCGATATCCGACGAGCACGGCCACGGCCCGCGGCGCGGGAATACCGGCTTTCTGAAGCGCCTGAAGGCGAAGAAACTCTCGCGTGGCAGGGCTGCCACGCAGACGGCGGCGCAGTGATGCCCTCCAGCCGGATCGCGGATAAAACTTCAGGTAGTATGCGCTTTGGCCGACCTCGAATCGCCAGACCTGGCGATATGGGCGATCCTTGATGAGCTGGCCCGAGGCCGGCAAATTTCGCAGTGCGGCTTCAAGATCCGCTTGCGCGTCGGCCATGATCTTCAGTGTTGTAGCGAACCGCCGGCGCGGAGCAACCGATTGTTGATCGAGTCGGCCATCGGCCATGTGGGCTTCGAACGTTGCTTGCGTGCATTGGCCGCGCCGGTAGACTCCCAGCCCGTTACGCCAACGGGCTGAAAAATTGTCTGAATGTAGAGGATTCCAACCATGCCCCGACTTCCCAAAGCGTCAAAAAAATCGAGTGGGCCGGCCGCGACAAAAAGCAAAATGCTTAATGTCTGCATGATCGGCTATCGCTTCATGGGCCGGGCACATTCGAACGCCTATTTAAAGGTCGGCAAGTTTTTCGACGCGCCGATTGAGCCTGTGATGCACACCGTCGTTGGCAGAAATGAAAAGGACTTGCGCGCTTTTGCTAGTCGCTGGGGCTGGCAGAATGCGACGACCGATTGGCGCAAGGCGGTGGCGGATCCGGCCATCGATCTGGTGGACATTGGCACGCCCAACAATCAGCACAAGGACATGACGTTGGCGGCACTGGATGCTGGAAAGCATGTGCTGTGTGAAAAACCGCTGGCCGCGACCATTGACGATGCGCGCATCATGCGCGACGCGGCCCGTAAGGCGAAAAAGTCCAGGACCTTCGTCGGGTATTCGTATCGTCGCGTGCCGGCGGTGGCGCTGGCGCATCAGCTTGCGCGATCTGGCGCGCTGGGGCGGATCTACCACATTCGGGCGTTTTATTTGCAGGGTTGGGCCTCGTCGCCGGATATCCCGCTGGTGTGGCGCTTCGACAAGGAGGCAGCAGGATCAGGTTCGCACGGCGATCTGGGCGCACACATCATCGACATGGCGCGGTTCGTGAGCGGTGACGAGATCACCGAAGTGACCGGCGCCATCAGCGAGACGTTTATCCGCGAACGCACCATTCCGACATCCACCGCCGGCGCCGGCATCGCCAGCGGCGTTAAGGGTGGCGGGAAAAAGGGAAAAGTCGGCGTCGATGACGCAGTTTTGTTCCTCGCGCGATTCAAGCAGGGTGCCATCGCCACATTTGAATCGACGCGCTTCGCAACCGGCGATGAAAACAAAAACGGCCTCGAGATCAACGGCGAAAAAGGCAGTCTCTACTTCAACTTCGAAGACCTGAACAACCTTCACTATTTCGACGCCAGCCGGCCCAGAAAGGTCCAGGGGTGGACGCGTATCCAGGCGAGCGTCCCGGGCGAACATCCCTATGCCGAGTTCTACTGGCCAACCGCGCACCCGCTCGGGTACGAACACACGTTCGTAAATCAGGCTTACGACATACTGCAGACCTTGGGCGGGAAAAATCCGGTCGTGCCTCTGCCTGACTTCGAGGATGCTTATAAGACCCAGCAGGTCCTCGAAGCCGCCACCCGGGCCGCCAAAGAGCGTCGGGCGGTGAAAATATCTGAGATTGGGTGACGAAGTTGGAAATCACGCAATTGAATCGTCGCCGGTGCCTTTTGGCCCGTTGCTTCGCCGCATGCCGATCTGGTACATTCCGACTGCAATGCCCGCGATTCCGGAACCTGAAAAATCCATCGAGGAAGTCGTGCGTGAGGTGGGCCGCTATCCCATTGAGGCGTACAACTTCGTCCAGCGCGGACTGGGTTTTACCGTGCAGAAAACGCACGGCGAAAAGCCGAAGGATCAAAGCCACATTACTGGCCGGCAATTGTCCGAGGGTCTGCGCGAATTTGCACAGGCGCTATGGGGGCATATGGCCGGGTCGGTGCTGACTCGGTGGAATCTGAATTGCACCGAGGACTTTGGCCGGATCGTTTTTGCAATGGTGGACAACGGTTTCATGCAAAAGACCGACGACGACACAATCGACGATTTCCGCGAAGTGTTCGACTTTCGCGACACGTTTTTTCACGGTTACAGGATCGAGCCGCGCCTGTCATGTGATAGCGCCGACGCCAGGGCCGCCACTTGATCAGCCTCGGCCGGACCGCGTTTTGCATCCGCTGAAGATCTATACATGACCAAGGCCACCCGCACACCGCACCGCAGTAAATCTCAACGGCCACCCGCGCGTGCCGAAGAAGCGTCCACCGCGCCGCGGCCCGTTATCCAAACCCAGTCGCCTTCGCCTCGCGCGCGCCGGTGGCTCATCGGCCTGTCAATTGTCGTTGCAGTATGGGTCGCTTTTCTACTCTGGATGTATATCAAGACTGTCTATCCGCTGCGGCATGGGTCGGGGGCTTAAGTTTGTGCGCCACCCGCCGCTTGCGGCATGCCGGGCGCGTCCGGGTCGCCGCGGGCGCCTTTGCGATCCATCGTCCAGGTGAAGCCGGCCATTATCAGTTCGCCAGCAATCGCCCATAGTCGCAGCAACACCCCCAGAAATCCTAAAAATGCGTCCAGATCCGATTGCCGCGCCGCCAAGTGCTGCGCGACCCATTCCGGCGGAAGGATTACTCTCAACGTGGTGATGAAAACCAGCTCACGCACGCCGATGCCGCCGGGCGAAAGGAATCCGACCGAAAACCCGATGGTCCAGGCAAGGCAATAAGCCCCGGCCAATACATACCATTTTCCAAACGGCAGCCCCAGCACGCTCGATGTCAGCAGCCACACTGCCAGGCTTTGCCATAGCAATCCGATGATGTTCCAGACCGCGATCTTGGTCATTGATCGCTTTCGCAGCGCGGGCTCGATCTCCGGCTTATGAATCCGTCGCAGGACCTTATTGAGCGCGCCGTAAAACACGCGCGGATGGAGCATGGTCAGCAGCACCGGCACGAAGGCGACTGCGATAAGAATCCATTTGCGATTGTCGGCCGCTCCGTGCCGCAGCCCCGCCGCCGCCAGACATGCCAGCGCCACGAGAATGTTGGCAAGCATGAAAATCGCCAGCTCGAGCAATTGGCTGGCCGATGAAACCGCGCCGCTGATGCCATAGGGACGCGAAAGGTATACCCGTCCCACCACCTGCCAGATGGCGCCTGGCAGATATCGGGCAAGCTCGGAAAACGACCACACACGGGCGGCCGGGAATATGGGGAGTTCGCGTCCGAATCCCGCCAGAATACGCCGCCACGACATCGCGCGAAACACGAATAGAAAGACGGCAAACATAAACGCCGCGAGCACGAAATTTCCCCAGTTGATCGAAAGGATCGGCCCCCTGACGGTGTCCCATTTCTGATAAACAGGCTTGAGCATCCAGGCGAAGATGCCGCCAATGACGACGATGCGTAGTATGAGCATCCCCCATCGCCGCACAGCCGACTTTTTCGGCCGACGCGGCCGCGCAAGGTCGGCCAGATCGATCGGTTCGACCGGATCGACTGGAGGCTGCGAAGCAAATTGCGGTTCGGTTTGGTCGGACATGTGTTTGATTGATGCTGGCCGCGAAGATCGACCGGTTTTATTCGCCGCGCATTCCGATGGCGCTGGCGGTTGCGTGTGTTTCGATATGGCTGATGGAAATATGCCATCGGCTGATGCCTAGCGCAGTGGCGATGCGAAGGCATTCATCGCGCAACCGCACCCGCGGCTGGCCGGAAGGCTCCGGAAGAATCTCCATATCCGTCCAGGCGATTCCACCGCGCCAGCCGGTGCCCAGCACTTTCAAAATCGCCTCCTTGGCCGCAAATCGCCCCGCCAGATGCTCGATATGCCGCTTGGCATTCCTCCCGCAATAAGCCTGCTCCGCCGGCGTGAAACAGCGATCCAAAAACCGCTGCCCATGCTCCTCAAGCATCCGCCGAATGCGTTCGGTCTCCACAATGTCGATGCCGTGGCCGAGAATGGGCATAGGGGTAAGAGAGTAGGGGCGGGCGATTTTGATGCAACTTGCCCGCATTCAGGAATCAGCCCGGCGGAGCAATTCCTCCCTCCGGACAGGAGTGAATCGGATATTTTGGTTGACGGTGCAACTTTCTGCCATGATAATTCATCCGTGATGGGGTGCTGGTGGTCGATCGCATCTCGGCGACCTTTTACTAATGAGAGGCGCGTTTGTTGCAAATGCGTTCATGGAGTATCGCGCTGCTCGCCTTTAGCCTGACACTGGGGTTAGGCGGTCAGTTCTTGCAGGCCCAAGTCAATCTGCGTGAGAGCCGCTGTCCGCAATGCGGTCGTGATCTTTCGGCTGAGGACCATGCCATTTGGTGTCCCCAACACTCGAATAATCGTGAAGCGGCCGCGCGCAGAGCAAGCGAGGCAGGCCGCCGAAGCGCAGCGTGAACGGGAGGCGTTTGAGCGGAAGCAGCGCGCGGCCGCCGAGGCGGCGGCGATTGAACAGCAGCGCCAACTTCGCGATGCGCAGCGCCGCCTTGAGCAGCAGCAGGCGGCGGCACGTGCGGAAGCGCAGAGACAAGCGCAGGCCGCGCGCGATGAAGCCGATCGCGCGCGTCGCCGCGCGGAGGTGGAGGCCGCCGGCCAGCTACTCAAACAGATGAGCAAAGCGCGGGACGAGCAATACACAAGAGAACAAAAGGAGCGCTCGGCGCAATGGGACCTTGAGCAAGCGGCGCAGC
>JBBQCK010000242.1:0-5182 GCA_038318605.1 Tepidisphaerales bacterium
TCTACGAAGCCAACCAAACATCATTTTGACGCCGCACATCGCCGGCGCCATGCAGCAGGGCCGGCGGGACATGGGCAAGCTGGCAATCGACGAGGCCTTGCGCTTCCTTCGCGGCGAGCCGCTGACAACAGAAGTGACCCGCGAAATGCTCGCAAGCCAGGCCTGACCAGGACGGGCCGGCCAAATCCGCGCAAAATAAAAGATATTCGCTTGCATGTCGCAAAGCTGCGAGTTATAAGACGTTCGTTCGACCGCATGGGCGGACGAGGGCTAGAGGGCAACGCGACGGGCGAGGGCATCACTTCTATTCGCCCCAGTTGCCGTAATCAATTCGGAGGACTCCACCGTGGGCTTCAAACGCAATCGCTTTATCGTTGGCGCGGCCGCCGCGCTGTCATTTGGTATGGCTTCGGCCGCTCAAGCAGCGACTGAAACGCACAATTTCGGGGCGATCACAACACCGCCTAATTCCAGCAGTTTCAACGTTTCCCAGTTTGACGATATGGGCGGTACGCGGACGTTGCTGTCGGTGCAGGTAATCTTGAATGGCGCTTCTGCAGGCGGCTCCAATACGATCGACAGCGAAGATTCGGTGGCCGGCTCCGGCTCCGTCAGTATCGGTTCCTTCGTGCAGGTAACCGGCCCGGCGTCGCTTGTGGTCCTGACCAATCCAACCCAAACCGTAACGGGCTCGATCGGGATTGACTCCGATGGCATCGCGGATTTCACAGGCTCGGACATTCTGCAAGTGATCGGCACCAACTCAACTGATTCCGACACCGACACAATCTTCGCCGGCCTGGCACCGTATATTGGGCTGGGCAATGTGACGTTCAACTACCTCAAAACAAACGACTTTTCCGCATCCTACGACATTGAGGCCAATACACAGGCCGTTGGCCCGGTCGCGACGTTTGACGGACAGGTGATCTACACTTATTCCGTGCCGGAACCCGCAACGATGGGTCTGCTGGCGGTTGGCGCACTCGGGCTGCTGCGTCGTCGTCGCAGCGCATAGGTTTATCGGCAATCGAGGCTCGATATCCGGCCGCCTCCGCGCAATAGCGCGTGGGGCGGCCGATTTTGTTGTAACCAACTGAGTGTCTCTGCCATCACAATCAGGGTTTTCACAATAGCCCTTGTTCCCACGGCGCATGAACCGCATCTGGATTGCTTCGACCCCCTTTGACGTATGGCAATCTGGCGGCGATCTGGGTATAGTATTTGGCCCGTCGTTTTGACGGAACAACCAGCCGGGCTGACGCGGACGAACGTATTCGCCCTCGCACGAACGGCTTTTGGAGCTGCATCATGAAAGAAAAGATTCATCCACGGTATCAGGCATGCGCAGTCCACTGCGCCTGTGGCAACAACTTCACCACCCGCAGCACGCAGAAGAAGATCACGGTCGATATCTGCGCGGCCTGCCATCCGTTCTTTACCGGCAAGGCGAAATTCGTTGACACCGCCGGCCGCGTAGAGCGTTTCAGCAAGAAGTTCGGCGGCACCTACAGCTTCCAGCGCGCCGGCGCGGCGGCCGCGAAGTAAGCAACCAATTCCCGATCTCAGAATTTTCGATCGCCCGCGAACGATGCTATCGTTCGCGGGCGATTTTTTGCGATTCGCACGCGATTTTTAGCGCATGTCCGCAATCGCCTGCTGACGTATCATCGAGCCATGAGGTCGACGTTCTATGGGCAATTTGTTCTCGCCGGGCTGATTGGAATGATCGCGGCCGGCTGCCATGATCCCGTGGCGGCGACGCCGGGGATGTTTGAGGCGGTGGATGGGCTGGCCGCGCCGGCCGCCGTGGACTCGGTTGAGGCCATATGCGCGCCCCCGGCCGGTTGGCGGGCGGAGCCACTCAAATCGAGTGAGCGGCATCGGCACCAGGTCTGGATCAGCCCCAGCGGGAATACGGCGTATGGCGTGATCCTGATGGAGCTTCCGAACCTTGCGGTGCTGGTCGGACCGCAGGTTGTTCTGGAGCGGGGATTTCTCGCGAACATGAAGCGCACCGAAGGCCGGGCGGATCTGATCGGCCCGATCATTCAGGATGACAAACTGGACGGCATCCGCTTCATCGCTGAAGGCGGACTTTACCTGGTGCGAGGCACACTGATGAAGCGCGGCACGCGGGCGTGGTGCGTTTACGCCGGGACGCTGCTGGCTCATCGCGAAAATGACGAAGAACTGCGTGCGGCAGAACTCGCGCGGGAAAATACGGCAATCAACGTATCCAGCGACGCCGCCACGACCGCGCCGGCCGCTGCGACAACGCAAAGCGAGATCGTTTGTCCACCCGTTTACCTGAGTACCACCCGCTGATCGTGCGCGCCTGGACGAAGCGATACCTTGCCTGCCACGGTTTTTCCGTCCTCCAGTTTTACACTGATGTCATACTCTCCGAAAAACCCGCGAAACACCGCCACGCCGTCTGCGCCTGCTTTTGCCTCGGCGCGGGTCCGCCATTCATCGAGCAGAAGGTGATCCAGCGCCTTGCCGGCCGGCAGGGGTGTCCAATCGGCGGCGACGAGGGCACCCTGGATTTTCTTAAAATGGCGCTTTTCCCAGAACCCCCATAGCACGATCGCCTCGACGCGCGGATGGCTGAATGCGACGCGGTAGAACATATCGATGCTGTCGGCCTTCAGTTCCTCGTCGGCCGAGGCGACACTGATCTCGGTCAGTGTGATCGGCAGTTGGAGGCGGGCCAGCCGCTCGAGTGAGGCATAGATTTCATCCGGTTCTGGCCCGCGGGCCGCACCGGCTTCGGGGCGGCTTGTCGGCCGGGTGGTCGCCGGGATGTGGAAGCGCTGCAGGCCGTGATCCTGTATGCCGATGCCGCTGATCGGTGCGCCACTGGCTTTTAGCTGCTCGATCAGTGTTGCGTATTTTTCGACGCGCTCGGGCAGGGTGAGAATTGAATACTCATTGGTGTACAGGCGCGCAGCCGGGTCGAGCTGGGCGGCGCGCTTGTAAAGCGCTGCGGGAAAATCCGCGCTGAGCCGCGACACATAAAAATCCCCGCTGAGTTGCTCATTGAGAACATCCCAGGAGCAAACCTTGCCGCGATAGCGTTCGATCACTTCGGCGAGATGGGCATCAACGGCCTTTCGCAGGTCGTCAGCATTCAGATCCTGCAGCCAGGGCTGCACCCACTTGGTTTTTTCCCACAACAGCGAATGGCCGCGCAACGGAAGGTGATGCTCGGCGGCCCATTTTGCCCATGCGTCGGCCTGTGCGTAGTCGGGCGCCGCGTTTGTCGGCTGCAGTGTCCACCACTTCATCGCATTTTCACAGGTGACGATATTGAAGTGATCGAGGATATAGCGCTCGTAATTGCGCGTGTTCTCATCGTCCTTATAGGGGTCGCCGTTGACGCAACAGCCGAATAAAAAATCGCTGCGGGTTTGTCGGCACGTCATCGCGCCGGAGATGGGCTTGCCCGCAACATCGACCAGATGAACCGTGAAATTTCCCTTGCGAAATTGTTCGATGCGAGCATCGGCATCGGATTTCCAGTCTGCCTTCACGCAGACGGCAGGCAGGCTCAGCAGCATCAAAAAGAGCAGCGTTGAGGATCGGTTCATGGTGAGCGGCAAGTGTAACGGCAACAGGCCGGCATATGCAGCGAGGCAAAATGCCGGTGAGCGGTTGAACGGAATGACATTTGCGACAATTAGCTCGAGCGAGGGACGACATCATCAAACCGAAAGGAACCCCGCATGCCCGCAGAAAAACCAACCCGAGGGGAATGCGAACCGGATACCGCGCGCGTATATGAGCGCGCCAAGCCGCAAAAAGAGATCGGTATCGGCGAATTGACCGCCACGCCAACGAGAGACGACAAAAACCCCGACGCGGCCAAGACGACCGCTCGCGGGGAAACACAGGAGCGCAAGACCAACCCGCCGCCGGGCCATGGTGGATGAATCTCACCGTTGCCGCAGGCTCTGCGCGCGGCGATGGGCGCAATCAACCGCAATCTTCTTCAACGGTCATGAGCCTGCGCACCCAGGCGCTGGCGGGCTGTTTCACTGCTCGGTTCCCGCGCAAATCTCTTGTACTTTCTCTGATCGATCAGTGTCCAGCGCGCTGATGAGAATTTCGCGCGCGCGGTATTTTGCTCAGAACAGGATTGGTTTACCGAGCTTGCGACGCAGAACCTGCACCTGGCCGAGATGCATCATCGTGTGCAGCGAAACCAATGTCAGGAGATCGGCCACCGTCGGCGCCATGCGCTGCATGCGTTCGGGTGCGGGCTTATCGAGATCGGCGTCGGTGCGCGAGCGGGCGAAGGCGATCGTGCCTTCGCGGACGGCGGCGAAATGCTTGAGGAGAAGGTCCTTGCCATCGAAATGAGTGGCCCCGTCGCTGGCATTCGCCTTCATCGAATAGCGATCGCCGAATCCTTCGGGCAGTTCCGGCATATCAGCGCCGGCGCCGGCGATCATGCCGCGCTCGGACTGAATGAGATGCCCAATCTGCCAGTTGGCGTGATTGGCAGATTCGACCGGTCGAACCAGCAGCTCATCATCGCTCATATCCGCGATTGTCATCTTGAGCATTTCAAGGTTGCGCTGAAGGCCGGAAGCCAGTAACTGCGATGCATTGGGCATAATGGACTTTCGATTAAAATGGGAACGCAACCGGCCGCCCCGCACCGAACACCCGGTGGGCCGCGCCGATCGATTTGTCTGGCATTGTAGGCGGGGCGATACGCGTACGGCTATTTTTTGCCTTCAACTGCGATGGTCGGCGGTTTGAGGTTTAACTTGCACGCGTAATTGATCAGATTTTCCACAATATCCGAGGCGGTTTTTGGTTCGTAACCGACTATACCATCCACCGGCTCGCCGACCAGGCCGACCGAGAGGTCTTCATCGCTGATGACCACTGCCAGCCGGTTGTTCACCGTAGCGCCACGCAGGCGCGGCGCGCGTAACGAGCCCAAAGTCTTGCGAGCGAAGGCGCGATATTCCCAGTCAATTGTATTCGGGCCGGCCAGCGCGGCATCCTTTTCCTGCATGACCGGCGGCGGAAATTTTAAATCGGGCAGGGCTTTGGAAAGCTGCTCGCTAGCGGCCATCGCGAAATCGGGACTGCCGCCGGCCGCGTCAACCAGCAGGAAACCGCCGCCAGTAATGAACTTCGCAATTTCCGATTTTTCCGCCTCGCT
>JBBQCK010000243.1:0-5175 GCA_038318605.1 Tepidisphaerales bacterium
CCGCACCCGATTCTCGTTGTGCAAAATCGCCGCCATGCGCCGCCACCCGCCCGGCTCCAGATTCCAGCTAACCCCGGGCATCTCAATTCTCGCCAGCTTCACGGCGCGCGTGGCCAGGACCTCCGAATCGACCACCGGAAAACCCGCCTCACCTTTTTGTCGCAGCGGACTTTTGTCTGATGCGTAGAGATAAACATTCAGTCCAACATCCCACAACTGCGGCGCCGGCCGTTCATCGCCCACCTGCCAGGCCCGCCCCGCATCGCCCGACGGCAACAGCAAAAACAGCTCGCGCACCCCATTGCTCAGCCCGCGAATCTCCACCGGCTTGCGGAGCGGCGTTTCCTTAAAGATCAGGTGATCTTCCGGCAGTACGCGCATTTTTCCCGCAGAAAGCTCCTCCGCCAGACGCGTGAACGACTCGCTGAACTTGTCTGACTGACAATCCGCCTGCCCGAGAACAATTCCCCCCTGCTCGACAAAAAGCCGCAGCCGCGATTTTTGTTCGACGCTGAATGCCAGTTCCTCGCTTCCCGCAATGTACATAACCGGCGCGTCGCAAAGGTCATACGCCGGCCGATCGATCGACACGCTCTGCCAATGAACCTCCGCCTCCGATCGCCGTGAAATAAACGCCGCCAGATTCGCCACGTCGCGCGGCCGCTGGTTCCACTTCCCGTCATACTCCAGCTTGCTCATCACCACCGGCCGATCGCCGCGCGCCAGAAACAGCGTCGAAAATGCGCTGGCCCACACGCGCTGCGCCCCAAAAAGCCCCTGGTTCGAAACCCCGCCATCCCGATCGCGCTGCGACGCAATCGCCCGCACGCCCTCGTCGTACCAATCGCGCCCGGCAAAGTATTTCCGGCCGCTCGCCACACCGCACCGCTCGACGCCGTACATCCAGTAAAACGGCGCGGCATTGAAACCCCCTCCCGATTCGCCCGGATTGCCTTGCATGTCAAAATGCGCCGCCATCCACTCGAGCCCGCGCTCGGCTGCTTCCTGTGCGACGTCGCGCGTCGCGTCCTTGCAATCCAATCCTGCGTTGGTCCGAATGAAATCTCGCGTCATCAGCAGCGTTGCCACACCCGCCGCCGTCATCGCGCCGGTTGTCGTGCCCGATTTGCTCCTGTCGTAGCTCCACCCGCCAGTATCCGGAATCTGATCCCGCAGCCACGCCGCCTCAACCTGGTTCCAAAACCCTTCTCCCGGGTCCATCCCAATTCGCCCCGCCGCCCACATCCCGAGCACGCCATATTGCCCATTGCTGTGATCGAACCGGGTGCCCGTGGATCCGATGTTATATCCATACAATCCGGCCGCCGGCTCCTTCGGACCAATCATCGCCTTGCGCAAAAAATCAAAATCCGCCCGCGCCGCCTCCGGCATAAAATCGCGTGGTAAATAGGGCTGGCAATTCATGCGCAGCGCGACTGCGTAGGTGCCGGTCAATTTCGCCGTCTTGAGAAATTCCAGTGCCCGCTTCAGCCTATCGGTGTGATGATCGTCCCCCGAGGCCAGCAGCGCGTAACAGACCAGCGCTGTCGTGCCGCCATCGTTGCCATTTCCGGCCGACATGTCGTGCGGCTCCCAGGTTCCATCGTTGTCCTGCCGCGCATATAAAAACTCGCGCAGCTCCCCCAGCAGCCGATGTGCCTGCCAGGGCCGAACCGGCCGCACAATCCGCGCCGGCAACGGCTCGGTCGTCGGCCGCGATTGCGCCGGCGCCCCGGAATCCGCTACGGCATTCTCACCCGGCGCCAAATCCGCCCCCGGGGCCAGCGACACGGCCGCCGCAAACGCCAGCAGCGCCGCCAGCGGCAAACAGTTTCGCAACCAAACCCTGCATCGAATTTCAATCACGCGAGTTCCTCATTGCTGCAATATCCCGCCGCTCAAAACAACCGATTGTAAACCACTTGCCCCGCCGATTCTGCCTGACACCAACCACTTGCGCCGGATTAACACCAAACTCATTTCCTCCCTGGCCGGCTGATCTGCTCGAAATAGGCCTTCATCGCATCCACGGGTTTCCCGTTTTGCGCCTCGGTCGATCGATCCTGCCGTCGCCCGCGCGTGGGTTGATGCAATCGCCACACCCCGGCCGACACCTCTTCCGGCGGAAGTAGAATCGCCGCCAAGTCCGGAATTGATTCCAACCTCGCCCGCCGATCCGCCGCCGCGGCCTGCAGAATCGCCGCCTCCAACCGCTCTCCGCTTGATCGGAGGATCGCTGCGCACTCGGTCAGTCGATTCAAATCCACAGACGAAGATTGCGTCGTAGCAGCCGTCGTCGGAGCGCCCGCCGCCTGCTCACCGCCCGCCGCCGACTTTCCTGGACCAACTGTCCCATGCCCCTCAATCGACCTGCGCAATTCGTCCATCGCGGCCATCACCGGGTCTTGCTCCCCCAGCCGCAATCGCGCCATTCGAACCGCTTTCTCCGCTTCGCCGATCGCCACCAATGCCCGCTGCGCACCGGCCTCCAAAGCCTTTTGATCCTGCGCGCCCGCCGCATGCGCAAATTCCTCCAACGTGTTGCTGGCCTGCCCATCCAAAAGCGCAATCGCCTCATCTGCGCCGCTGCGGCTTTCGATCAGCATTCGCGCCATCTGCTCCATCTCGCGCGGCGAAAGAGACTGCAAAATCGCCGACCATCGCATCGATGTCAGGCGATCCTGCTCCAAAGCGGCGCGGCGCGCAGCCTGTAAGTCCGTACCACCCGCTGCAACACCGCGCGCTTTGCCACCGCGTAAATCCTGCTCCGCGCGCTTCAACTCCTGCCGTGCTACGTCCGCCGCCCGCGATATCGCCGGCGCATCCGCCAGTTCACGCGCCCGCCGCTCCAGCCCAGCCGCGCATTCATCCATCGCCCGCCAGGCCGCCGATCGATCATCCGCCGACGACCACAAACCCATCCCACGCTGGCCCTCGTGTTCAGCATCCTCCAAAATCCCCATCGCCTCCCGCTGCATCGCAATCACCCGCACAAGCGCCGATTCTGCTTCGCCGCCTTGTGCCGCCGCCGCGGACGATGACCGAATCAGCGCCCGCGCCTGCTCGAGCTTCGCCACCATCGGCGCCGGCGCCTCCGCCAATATCGCGCCGATCCCCGCCGCTTCCGCGGAAACTGTCGAGCGGTCATACGCCGCACCACCAGATACAGGCTGCTCCGAGCCGGCCCCCGCCTCGACTGCCGCGCCTTTATCAACACCCGGCGAATCAACCGCCTGCGCCATCAACCTCGCCGCGTGCAGACGTTCAGTATCAGCCGTCGGCGACTTCGTGCCGGCAACACCGCCCACCATCCGCGCCAGCCGATGCAGCCGAATTGCCCGGCCAAGATCTCCGCCCGGACGAACGCTCTGGGCCCGCGCCAGCATCACCACACGCGCCGACATCGCTTCTGCATCATCCCCATCCCATTTCGCCATCATCCCCGCGACATTCACATCCATCGCCAATTGCTTCATCCGCACAACGGCTTGAGTCGCCGCCTTTTCCACTTGATCCGGCTTCACCTTCCATCTATCCGCCGCCTCATTCATGTGCCGCCGCAATTCATCTCGCACCTTCTGCAACATTCCGCGATCGCCACTTGCGCCGGTGATCCAGGCGGCCTCGGACAGAACTATCGTGCCCTGCGCCCCGGCCAAAATCGTGCCGCATCCGCCGTTCCACTCCTCCACCCGCTGCGCAAGTCCCTCCACCGCCCCTTGCAGCGATTTGACGTTTTGCGTGGATGATGCAAGTTCCCCACCAGCGTCGGCCGCGACTCTATCGATGTCGTCAATCAAGACCTGCGCCTGATCCACCATCCACATCTCCGCCCGCGACTCATCCGCACCACCCGATCGCGCCAGCGCCCGCAACATCGATTGCTGGCCCTCACGCAGCGCATCCTGCGATGCAGCCATGTCCTGCACTACTCGCGCCATCCGATCCCCCGTCGCATTCTTCTTCGAAATCTTCCCGTTCATGTCGCGGAAAGCATCCGAGGCCGCGTTTATCGCGCGCGATGCGCTCTGCGTTCCAGTTTCCGCCGCACGCAGGTCCACCAATGATTCTCCCATGCCCCTCAGCGTGGGCGGGGAAGCCCACCATCGCGCAAATTCGCTCTGCACCGTCTGCCGCGCAGATTCGCCCGGACGCGCCGACGCCGCATCACCCGCGATCATCCACACACCCAGCATATCCCCTTCCACGACCTTCAGCGCCATCAGATCGATCGCAAAATCTCCTTCCACTCGCCGCGGGTCCGCCCCCAGCGCAATCGGCGCCTCGCGAACGACTCCCTTGTTCACCTGAACCATCGCCGCCAGTTTCGCAATGCCGTGGTCGTCTGTCGCGAGGTATCGCAGATGAATAACACCGCGCGCATCGATCCGTCCAGTCGCCGGCGAAACCGGCCACGCTCTCAACACTGGCAATTGATCCGCCACTGCCCGCAGTTCCATCCCCGCCGGCCCCACCCCGGCCAGGTCTCCAGCGCCCACCATGGCCAGCGTAATTATACCATTGCGCACCACGGTGAACTGCGCCCGCGCGATGCGCCCTTCGCCGCCCACGAACATGGCCATGCGATTCCCCGCCACCGTCAGCGTGGCCTGCTTCAGTATTTCGCTGGCACGCACGCGCAGTGTCACCACCGTGCCTTCCGGCGCTTCAATGACGCCGTCGTAGCTTGCCGCCTCTTCGCGTCCACGATTGAGATACGCGGGATAATCGAACGTCAGGTCGAATGATTCCACCGCGGGCGCACGCTGCACCCGTACGCGATACGCCCTGCTTCGAGCATCGCCGGCCGCGACGTAATATGAAAAATCCTGCACCGCCGCAGGCACCACAAACGCAAACAGCCGCCCATCGGCCGACGTCATTGACTCGCGCTGCCACGTCTGGCCGCCGTCGTGGCTCAGATAAACATCCGCCAGCCCATCCGCCAGCCGATCGATCGACGCTTCAATTTTCAGCGTACGCGAAACCGGCAACGCCACATCTGCCGTCAGCACCACGATCTGCGTCGTCGTCACGGGCGCCAACGGCGCCATCGGCCTGACCAGCCGCGGCGCCAGCGCCCGCCAATCAGCGAAAACCGGCCAGATCGCCCCCGCCCCCAGCAGCATCCCGGCCGCCGCCACCGCCGAACACCATGCAACAGTTGCGCCGCGC
>JBBQCK010000244.1:0-5172 GCA_038318605.1 Tepidisphaerales bacterium
TCCTCCCAACCTGTTGCGCGGCCGTATCATCCCCTAAACATCTCATTCTCCTACTGCGGACCGCCCGCCACTGACGACCTAACACCTCTCCGTCAACTCCCGCGGATTCTCAATTGTCAATTGATCGACTGTTGCCTGTCCCGCCAATTCAATGGCGCGAAGCAGCCCGTCGAGTCTCTTCGGCAGTGTATTCAAACCGTGCGTGTCGCTGCCGAGAAGCCAGTAGCGCCCCTCCGCGAGAAATCGCTCAACGGTCGTGCGCGTCGGCGAGCCTGCGGCGTCGCTGAAACATTGTAGATTTCCCTGTAGCCGGCACCCGAGATCGGCGAACAAGTTCAACAGGCCGGGATCGCGCTGTACACATGCGATTCGCTCGGGATGTGCCACGATCACCTCGATGTTGAAACTTTGTATTCGCCGAATCGCCGGTTCGAGATACGCCGGCCGGGATTCGGCCCAAAAATCTGCCAGGAGGTATCGGCGCCTCATTCCATAGGTCACCAGCTCGTCCTCTGAAATCGTCGCCGAGATATGCTGAAAATTATGCTCGCCGCCGCTCATTACCGTCATCGCGACTCCGGCCGCGTCGTATTCCCGCTGCAGCGCATCCACCCGCCGCGCGATCTCCCGGGGATTGTTCTCGGGAAAGTTTGGCCAGATATGCGGCGTACAAAACGCATGCGTATAGCCCGCGCGCATCATCAGCCGTGCGCATGCGATCGATTCGGCCACGTCGGCGCACCCATCATCCACGCCTGGCAGGAGGTGCGAATGCACATCAATCCGGCCAACAGGCCCACTGTTGTCGCGATCAGTCCTCATCATTTGTCACCCACTTCGCGCTGGGAACTGGAATTGCCCAAATCCTCTGCGGCGGCCGGCCGCTCAAAAACACAGGTGCAGTCGCCGTTCATATAGTCAGCAATCGAATGAATTCTTGCCGCGCCGATCGAACGTCCGAACGCCTCGACCGCGGCTCGGCGGTGCCAGGCGAGGTACGGCGCGCCCGCAAGCTCACCACTGGACAAAAAATTAAACGCCACCGCAACGCTGGCCGCCTCAAACGCACGCCGAAGCACGCCATGAAAGTCGTCAACCGAAAGCGTGTTCAGCGATCCGCTGAAAACGATTACATCCGCTCCAACAAAAAGCCCCGCCGGACGTGTTACAAAATCGCCCGCAATAAATTGAGCAATCTCATGTTGTTCTGCAAACCGTCGCCGCGCGTCGATGAGAAATTCATCCAGCGCCTCGAGTCCGATGTAATGCGCCGGCGTCATGTTCCGGCCCAGCAGATAGTCCAGCAGATCCGCCCGGCCGCACCCGGCATCGAGCACGCGCCGGCCTGTCAGGTCAATCGCCCGTACCAGCGCATCAAACCGCAACCGCTGCGTGCCTTCGTTGATCCAGAGCAGCGCCTGCGTACTCAAACCGTGGCGCTGCATCGCCTCGACATAGGGACGCAGATAAGGTTGGTGTATATCGGGCATTGTCTTTTGAGATACCATCATACGGCCGGACTCGCCGCGTTGCTCCACAAGGATAAACGCCGCACAGTCAAAATCGCCGCGCTTTAGTTACCATGACGCCGATGCCGCCAAAACTTCCCGTGCCGTGGGTCGCGGAAATGCGCTGTGCATTGGCGGCCCACGCCGGCCCGGCCGTCGGCGCGCTCGCAACGGTTGACGCCCAGGCTCACCCTCGCGTGCGCAGCGTCGTACTGCGCGAAATTTCGGAGGATGGAACAATTCTGTTCGTTACCGACGCCCGCAGCCCCAAACACGCGCAAATCATCGCAGCGCCTGGCGTTGAATTGATCGTCTGGATCGAAGAGGTGCGCGAGCAGTTTCGCATCGCCGGCCAGGCGACGGTTGTTTCCGACCCGATTCGCCGCAACGCCGTGTGGAACCTGCTCAGCAATTCGGCCCGAACATTATTCCTGGCTCCGCCGCCGGGTGAGATCTTTGATCCATTGGCCAATAAGCCGCAGACGCCGGCGTTGCATCTGCCGCCCGAAACGCTTGCCCTGTTTGCAGTTGTGCCCGCCGAGGCCGAACGACTTGAGTTAAACCTGACGCCACATCAACGCACCCGCTGGCGCCAGGCCGATGGCTGGACGCCGCAGCGCATCAACCCGTAACCGAAGGCACAGGCGTCGCTGATTCGGAACATGCCCCCGATTGATTATGCGTTTAACTCTCGCCGTCGCCGGCAGTCGCCGGCTCGCAGCGCGAATCTTCGCGCGATTGATCGTGGCACTACTCGCCCATGGCATTTTTGCGTAACATACTTCGCCCGGCACCCGCCCATAGGCGCGATGGCACGCTGGGTGTATTTCGACCAGTTTTCGGGCGCAAGCGGCCGATGCCGTGGCGCTGAATCAAGGAGCAACACCGTGAGCAATCAACGCAAGGCATTGGTGGTCTGGGGCGGATGGGCCGGCCATCAACCCAAAGAAGTCGGCGAGGTATTCAGCCGCGTTTTGTCAGAAGAGGGCTTCGCCGTAACCAGCAGCGACACGCTGGATGCCCTCAAGGACAACGATCTCAGCACATTTGCCCTGCTGGTCCCGGTTTGGACCATGGGCAAGATCGCCAAGGAGCAGGCCGCGCCGGTGATCGAAGCAGTCAAGTCCGGCGTCGGAATCGCCGGCTGCCATGGCGGCATGTGCGACTCCTTCCGCGAGAATACCGATTGGCAATTCATGACAGGCGGCCAATGGGTCGCCCACCCCGGAAACGATGGCGTCAAATACACCGTTCGCATCAAAGACTGGGATCACCCCATCACCCGCGGCCTGAAGGATTTCGACGTCGCCAGCGAGCAATACTACATGCACACCGATCCATCCAATCGCGTGCTGGCCTCAACGACCTTCCCCACCGCCGACGGGCCGCACGCAGGCAACGGTTTTTTCGAAATGCCCGTGGTCTGGACTCGCCTCTTCGGTAAAGGCCGCGTTTTCTACAACTCGCTCGGCCACCAGGCAAATATCGTGGAAGCCGACCCCTGCCTGACCCTGATGCGCAGAGGATTTCTCTGGGCGGCAAGAGAATAGACGCGGTGGAGAAATTTGCAGGCTGCCGGTTGCAGGCTGGAAGGCACGCAACGCGTCCATCCAACTTCGGATTTCGGGCTTCAGACTTCATAATTGAAGCCCGAATTCCTGAAACAAAATCCCCGCTCCCATTCGCCGTCAACCGGGGCGGTCACCAATATGTCGGGTGGCTTCAGTTCAGAATTTCCGATCGAGCAGGCGGTATTGCACCGCCTCACCCAAGTGGTGTTCGGCGATGCGCTCCTCCCCCTCAAGGTCGGCGATCGTCCGCGCGACCCGGCGGACCTTGTCATAGGCGCGGGCGCTCAGGCCCAATTCGTCCATCGCCTGCTTCATCAACAGCAGACATGAATCGTTCAATTCGGCGTGCTCCTTGAGCTGGCGGGCATCCATCGAAGCGTTGTATCGGCCGCCGGCCGGCGCGGCGGTTTTGAATCGCTCTCGCTGAATGGCGCGGGCCTTTTCCACCTGATCCCGCATGGTCTCACTGCTGGTGCCCTGACGGCGGGCGGTCAATTCGTGATAGGGGACGGCCGGTACCTCGACGTGCATGTCAATGCGATCGAGCAGCGGCCCGCTGAGCTTGGCGAGATACTTGTCACGCGCCTTCGGATCATTGCTGGCGTAACCGCTGGCGGTCGGGTTCATCGCCGCCACCAGCATGAACCGCGCGGGAAATCGAACCGAGCCATGGACGCGGGCGATGGCGACGTCGCCGGCCTCAAGTGGCTGGCGCAGCATCTCAAGAACATATCTGCTGAACTCGGGAAGCTCATCGAGAAACAACACGCCGTTGTGCGCCAGTGAAACCTCGCCGGGACGCGGAATCGTGCCGCCGCCAATTAGCGCCTGCGCCGTCGCGGAATGATGCGGCGTGCGAACAGGCCGCTGGTCCATCAGGGCGACGCCCTCGGGCAGCAAACCCAGCGCGGAATAAATACGGGTTGTTTCAAGTGATTCGGTGCGCGTCAGCCGGGGCAAAATACCGGGAATGCGCTGCGCGAGCATGGTTTTTCCCGTGCCCGGCGGGCCGACCATGAGCACGTTGTGCGATCCGCCGCATGCGATTGTGATGGCGCGTTTGACGGCCTCCTGCCCGCGAACGTCGGAGAAATCGAGCGGCTGCCGCAGGGCGGATTCCTGATACGCCTCCCCATCCAGTTCATAAGGTTCGAGCGCGAGCTGGTCGTTCAAGAATGCCGCGGCCTGCGTAAGCGATGAAACGGAATAGACTTCAATCCCTTCGACCACGGCCGCCTCGCGGGCGTTTTCGGTGGGAAGAATGACCCCGTCGTATCCCTGCTGCCGCGCCAACAGCGCCATGGAAAGCGCGCCACGGATTTTGCGCACACGTCCATCCAGCGCCAGCTCGCCGGCAATGAGCAACTTCTTGTGGCGATCGGTGGCAATCGAATTGGTCGCCCGTAGCAGACCGATCGCCAGCGGCAGGTCCAGGCTGGTGGCCTCTTTTTTCAGATCGGCCGGCGCGAGGTTGATGGCGACGGCGTGCGCAGGAAACGGAAATCCGCAATTGACCATGGCGCGATGGATGCGCTCGATCGATTCCTTCACCGCCGTCTGCGGCAGTCCCACCATTACCGTCTTGGAAAGCCCGCGCTGCGACACGTCCACCTCAACCTCGCACAGCGTGGCGTCGATGCCGACGAGTACGAAGGAATGAACTCTCGAAAGCATGACGCGGCATTTTAACCTCCGCAGCCCTTTGAACAACCCGGTTTACAGCCATCGAGCCGCTGAAACGCGGTCCCGCCACCGTCGCTGCGCTTTCCTGCTTGATACTGGCCGCACGACAAGATTAAATAGGGCGAGCGGCGAGCGACTTTGCACGGAGCGGAAACTCAACGGCGCAGGTATTCCACTGGCACCCATGAACGACTGGCACGATGCCGAACAACGCGTGGAACGGGCTCAGGAGCTCTTCGCATTGCAGAAGTGGTCCGAGGCGCTGGTCGAGTTGCGCGCGGCCATTGCCATTAATCCTTACAACAGCGCATGGCATTTCAACATCGGACTGACGCTCGACGAAATGGATCGCTTCGAGGAGGCCATCGAGGCCTACCACAGCGCGCTCGGTATTGAGCCGGATGATCTCG
>JBBQCK010000245.1:0-5172 GCA_038318605.1 Tepidisphaerales bacterium
AAGGGATATCGGCCATTCGGCGCGCGGCGCGTCGATCGTCGATTCGAGCCGTTTCATCAGACCGTCGGGATGATTGTTCTGATCGGGCTTAGGTGCAAATGCACGGCGAATGAGGCTCACACAAGCGTCAACGACTGATTCATCGCTCAGCGCGGCGCCGACATCACTGGCGAGGAATTCGCCCGCGCGCATCGCCGAGGAGGATTGATACATCGCGCGCACATCGAATTGGAGCTTCCAACGTCTCGTACCCTCGACCTCGGAGCACCAGAGCTCTAGTGTGCCAACCTCGGTCCGGCGGGCATGCAACATGACGCGAACGGCATCGGAGCGTGTGGCGCGGCCGGATTGAAGCACGGTACGGATCGGCGGAAGCGGTGTGAGTCGTTCGTCAATCGGCACCAACTCGCCCGCCCGATCGCTGGTGCGCGTGCTGGAGGCGTAAAACGGAAACTCAACGGGCTGGCGGATGAGCAATTCAAACTGTTGTTCGGCGAGATCGATGCCGTGGCCTTCTTCGATCCCAGCCGGCATAAGGGCCACGGCCGTAGATCTCTGGCTGTCGGTCTCGACGCCGACGTAGAATGATTGCGCCGAGCCCCCGCTGATGCGCACCCCCCCGCCGCGCCTCACCATGCCGTAATAAGCCGCCCCGCGAGCGACGGCGAGATCGAGCCGTTCGTTGTGCAGGAGCAGAGGATTCCAGCCGCCCGGCGCCGCTGCGTCGAACCAGTCGTGCATTACCGCGAGAAGACGATTTCTCAGTGCGGGGCTTTCGAAGAGGCCGCCGTTGAACAGCACAATGTCCGGCCGCGCGGGTTTGCCATCTTCTCCGTGCGCATCCAGAAACGCGGCGAGATACCGCGTGATCGCAGGGTCGGGCGCGTAGGGCAGGCCAAATTCCTGAAAACCGCTGCGGAGCGCTTGCGGGTGATCATCGAGCTTGACGCGCGGGAGAAATCCATCGACGAGCAATGCCAGCACCTCGTCGCGGCCGAGCTTGATCTGCGTTGAAGCAGCGATGAGCCGCGCGCCGCCGGAGCTGATGTTTACGGTAAGGGCGTCCGGCGCATCGGCCGACAGCAGGGTCTCCTTGACCTGCCGGCATGTGCGCACGAGACCTGCCCATTGGCGCGGCTGCAGGGGCGTTGCGGCACTGAGGCGATTTTCGATGTAACGGGCAAGAGCGAGATCGAGGTTGTCGCCGCCGACGAGCAGATGATCGCCAACGGCGACACGATGGAACAGGACGCGGCCTGCGTCAGCCGGGCGAACGTCGATCAAGGTGAAATCGCTCGTGCCGCCGCCAATGTCGCAAACGAGAATTTTCTGCCCAGCCGCGACGACGTCGCTCCAGTGGCCGACATGTGCGTTGATCCACGCGTAAAAAGCTGCCTGCGGCTCTTCGAGCAGTACCGCACGCGACAGGCCGGCCAGCGACGCTGCTCTGACAGTCAGTTCGCGGGCCACCTCGTCAAATGATGCCGGAACGCCGAGGATGATTTCCTGCTGTTCGAGCGGATGCTGTGGCTGGCTGTGGTTCCACGCGGCGCGCAGGTGCGTGAGATAGGCTGCCGTGATCGAAACAGGAGAGCGGCGAGTAATTTCGGGCAATGCCTGCCAGGGAAGAATGTCGGTGGTGCGATCGACGCCCCCATGGCTGAGCCACGACTTGGCCGAGGCGACCACCCTGCCAGGCGCGTCGGCACCCTGTTCGCGGGCTGCAAACCCGACAACCGTCTCGCTGTCCGCGGTTTGCCACGGCAGGCGGAATGCGCCGGGGGCAAGCGTCGCGCCCGCGCCGTCGTAGAAAAAAGATGGGAGGGTTGAACGCGCCTCAACAACATCTGGAGCGACGACCTGGACGATTGGGAAGTCGCGTACGAACCATTGCGACGGGCCGGCAGCGCTGTCTAAATACGCGACGGCGGAGTTGGTCGTACCGAGGTCGATGCCGACGATAAATCTCGCGGGCGAATTGTCGTTCCGAGAATCGGGCATGGCGTCGCTTGTTGCTGTTTTGGACTTGTGCAAACGTATGTTGCTGACGAGCGGCTAATCTTTAGATCTGCTGCCGACTTTCCGCCACCCTTTTCCCCCCGGGAAGCGGGTAAAACGGCTCATGACAGCTAAGAATCGCGCGAGTTCCCGACGGCTCCGCCATGGTCACACGGATTTATCGGCGTCTTCGCGTACGCTGAACTCTAATTTCCACCGCTCGCTGGCTGCGGCGCTAACGCACCAAAGCTCGAATACGCCCAGTTCGGTGATGCGGCTCTGAAACGTCACGGGCACCCAGCCATCCTCGCTGTTTTTTGCGGCGGGCAGGTTCGCCTGCATCGAATCGGTTTCCGAAAGATCATCACCTTCGGTCCAGCGCTCGATCAGATCGCCCGGCTTGTCGGCCTTGCGGACGGCCGACGAAAAAAATCGAAACTGCGCCGGTTCGCCGACAACCAGGCCGATTTCGCCGCCGGGCACATCGGCCTCGGTTCCCTCCTCCATTCCAAGCGGCACGACGCAGAGGGCGCGAAGCGGACGCGGAGCGCCGGGAATGGCCGGGCCGCTGGTCTCGATACCGACGTAATAACTGCGGGTAGTGCCGCCACGAATGCGCACACCCTGGCCACTTTTGGCGGCGGCGTAATATGCAGCGCCGCGGGCGACGGCGTAATCGAGGTCATGCAAGCCTTCGAGCCGGGCGGGCGTTCCTTCGCCCTGCCATCCGCTCAGAATTTCGAGCAGTCGATCCTGAAATCGCGTCGCCTTGAACACCCCGCCGTTAAACAATACATGTGTCGGACGCGGCGATTCCTTGCCCTGGGATGCGAGAAACGCCGCGAGGTGGCGAGTGATCGCGGTGTCAGCTTCGTAGGGGAGGCCGATTTCGCGAAAGCCCGACGCGGCGCGGCGCGCCGGATGATCGGCGGCGCTGCACATTGGAAAAAACCCATCGACGAGGAAATCGGCGATCTCCTTCCGGTCGAGATCGACAGACACAGCGCCACCGACGAGCTTGCTGCCCCGGCCAAGAATGGCGACAGGATGTTTCGCCGGGCCTTCTGGGGCGAGCAGCGCTTCCTTGGCGGCGCGGCACGAGTGCCAGAGGGAAACAGATTGCCACGCGTCTATGTTGACACCCTTGTCAGCAAATGCCTGCTGCGCGCGATGTGCCAGCGCAAGATCCATGTTGTCGCCGCCGACGAGGGTGTGGTTGCCGACGGCCGCGCGGCGCAGGATCAGCTCGCCATTTTCCTCGGCAACGTCGATCAACGTGAAATCTGTAGTTCCCCCGCCGACATCGACCACTAGCAAACGGTCATTAAGTTTAAGTTGACGTCGCCATTGCGAGCCGCGATCCGCGAGCCACGCGTAGACCGCCGCCTGGGGTTCTTCAAGCAAGGTAATGTCGTCGCCCAAGCCGGCCGCGACCGCCGCCTGACGCGTGAGGTCGCGCGCGGCGGCGTCGAACGATGCCGGGAGCGTGAGGACCAATCGCTGCTCCGCAATGGGGTCTTTTGGAAATGCCTGCTTCCACGCGGCGGCGAGATGCGCTAGGTACCGCGTGGCGGCCTCAACCGGCGACACTTTTGCGATGTCATCCGGCGCGCCCCACGGCAGGATCGGCTGATGCCGATCAACGCGGGTATGAGTCAGCCAACTTTTGGCGGCTGCTACGGTGCGCGCTGGGGTCTGTGCCGCCTGGAGGCGCGCCATTTCGCCGACGCCAAAATCTCGCTTTTTTTTCCAGGGTACATCGAGCGAACCGGCCGCCGTGTCCGCGTCCGTTCCGAGATATATGAAAGACGGCAGAACGCCGCGCTGCTCGATGATGCCTGGCGCGACAAGCTGCGGAATCAAAAGCAATTCGACCTTGGGCGATTCTTCCCCGATCACGGCGAACGCCAGAACGCTGTTCGTCGTGCCGAGATCGATTCCCACCGCATACTTCGCTGCCATGTTCAATGCTCCGAATCAACTGTGCGGATAAATCAGGTCAGGCAATCTCGACGTCGGCCGGTGCGATGACATTTGCAGATGCGGCGTTGCCCGTCCATTGCGGAAGCTGAATGTGGGTCACCTGCCAACCAGCATGGCGCAGCGTGCCCCGAAACGGGCCATTGCCACTGGCCGCACCGCTGAGGCGAATTTTGCCGGCGTCGTATCCGGCGGGAATTTCAACCGACGCGGATTCGTCGCGCTCGTCGAGCGGGCGAATGGCAAGGAGGCGTTCGAGCACCGCAGCGCTATCGCGATGCACATCCCGCACGGCCGCGCCGATCTGGGCGTCGGTGTATGAAGCAATCGGCTCCTTGATGAAATCCACGAGCCGCGCCTCGCGCTGCAGGGCCGCAAGAAGGTCGATCGCATCCGATCGTGCCGGCTTTTGTGGGGTGGCGCCCTCGCGGGGCAACGCGAGCTCTCTGGCCGGCAGACCTTCGTGCGAATGGGCGCCTTCGCGCAAGACCGCTGATTTTTCGGCCGATACGGCGACGTCGGCCCCCTGCCGCACGTCCGCGATGCGGACCGCAACCTCGGAGTTAAATAGCGTTTTGAAAAATGCCCAGAAGGCAAGTCCGATTCTAGCCATGAATCAATCCGTACAGGCGGGACGGCCAATTCGCAACATCGCAAACCACTCAGGGCACCAGCGCCTCCGACAGCGTGGGATAAATCGAAAGCAGTTCTCCAAGTCGTGCATTGCGAAAAACGCCCGCAATGATCGGCGGAGTCGCGGCGATTCGCAGCTCGCGGCCTTTTTCCGCAAGCGCGCGATGCAAATTCATAATTGCGCTGATCCCCATGGTCGAAAGAAACGTCAAGCGAGAAAGATCGATAACAACACGGGATTCATCACCTTTAGCCAGCCGATCCATCGCCGCGGCAAAGACATCTCCCTGCGCCGCGCCGGCCGGACCGATCAGAGCTGCCACCAGCGCATCATTCTGCTCGCGTACTTCGATGCGAAACTGCTCCTCGAAATCGTGCGGTGTTTTCTGGCTCATGCGAACCACCTGACGCGGGCTGGCACTTTTATCCGGCCGATCCACATTAGCCGCCTCGTGCCCACGCCGCCAGCGCCGCTTCACAGTTGATCCGTTACCACATGTCGCAATCCGTACGCTTTCAGGCCGATGCAAATCCGCTGGCCGATGGATTGTCGCCTTTCAT
>JBBQCK010000246.1:0-5169 GCA_038318605.1 Tepidisphaerales bacterium
CTCAAACTGCCGTTCCAGCCTGTTGAACTCGGGCGTGTGAACGCGCCTCCGATGATCGTTCGTCCATGTCACGCCGAGGGCCTTATGGAGCAGTTCGTGATAGACCAGATAATCGATGACATAATCCGGCACATCCCGCGAGTCGAGCGATGAACTGACCATGAGAATGTCGGTTGCCTGTTGATAATGCCCAAACTTGCGCCGCGTTGGCCGGCGACTCCAGACAAGTTTTGGCATCGCAAGCCTGCCGTCGAAATACCGGGCGTTGACGTGATCGAAAGATGTCCGCAGGTCGTGCGCGTTGCCGCGGGCGGTGTCGATGTTCGCATCCTTCGCGTCGAGGCGCAACTTCATCCGCTGAAACGGCGCCGCCATCATTGCATGCTCAAGCCGCTGGCTGGCCCCCTTGTCGGTGTTAAATACGCGCCTGGCGAGATCTGAAAATTCCGTTTCACCCCATGCAATCGCCTCCGTGGGAAGTTTTAGCGTGTTTCGACCGCGAACCCTGCGCAGTTGGAACAGGGATCGGAGCGGACGAAAATGAACGTCAATGGGCGGCGACCACACGGATCCGACCGCGGCGTGCTCGACCAACCGCTTGCAGATCTCGAACGCGGCAATGTATTGATCGAATAGGGCGCGCTCAGCCATCGCCGCGAACCAACTGCGCCAGGCGCGACTCTGCTCGGAGACCGACTGTGCCGGCAGTGCCATCGTTTCATCCAGCGCCTTCAACTGCCGATCCATCCTGACAATGGCGGCATATGTCTTCTCCCGCTCGATCGGATCGGATGTCGATGCGAGCCACCGCAGCGTCGCTTCACCGTGCGCGACGATCCCCTTGATATAGACGCCTGTCTGAGCCATTCAGCTTCCTCGAAGGGAAGTTATGAACGTCATCGCGCCTGTAGGCAAGGGCGAATGATCGTCGCCCATCGAAACGCAATTTTGCGCCACCGACCCAGACATGAGTCCGCGCATGAAAAAGGCGTGGGCCCCACAGCCCACGCCTGACACCGGGTGTCATTTTTCAAATTTTGAAATTGCGATCAGCTCGCCTTGGCCGGGTAATAGGGCGAAGGTGCCCCATTGTGCGACGGCTGATTTGCCATGGTGGGCGCGCCGGCCCGTGGATGCGCCTGATCGTATACTTCCTTCATCCTGCTCGTCGTCAGGTGCGTGTAGATCTGCGTCGTGCTGAGGCTTTGATGCCCGAGCAGTTCCTGAACGCTGCGCAGGTCGGCGCCATTGTTCAGGAGATGCGTGGCAAAGCTGTGGCGAAGCGTGTGCGGGCTGATTCCCGGATCCAGGCCGGCGGAAACGAGATATTTATCCAGCTTACGCCGGACCGAGCGCGTGCTCAGCGGGCCACCATGCTTGTTGAGAAATACGCGATGGGCATACGCACCCTGCATGCGCGACTCGCCTTGCCGCATTTCAAAGTATCGCTGCAAGGCCTTGATTGCCTGGCTGCCAATCGGTGTCAGGCGGTCCTTGCGGCCTTTGCCCTTCACGCGCAGCACGCCTTCCTGCAAATCCATGTCGGCGACTTCCAGCTCAACCAGTTCGCTGACGCGAATGCCGCTTGAGTAAAGCACCTCGAGCATGGCGCGGTCGCGGGCGCTCAGAATATCACCATCACCCGGCGCATCGAGCAGGCGCTGAACCTGTTCGAGATCGAGGCACTTGGGCAGGCGCTTTTCCTGTTTCGGCGTGCGTATGGTGCTCAGAGGATTACCCGCAGCCACGCCGCGCTTGATCAGAAACTTGTAGAAGCTGCGAAGCGTCGCGAGCTTGCGCGCCGTGGTGCTCTTGGTGTAGTTCTGGCCATAGAGGTATGCCAGAAACTCGCGGATCGCCAGGGGCTCGGTGGCTGCGAGTCGCTTGTCGAGATCATCGCCCGGCAGCGACCGCGGCGGCGCGTTGGTTGCGCCCTGCCCGATCTCGCCTGCGCTGAACTGCCCGAACTGCAGCAGATCCGCGCCGTAGCTCTTGATCGTGTAATCGCTGAAGTGGCGCTCGAACTTGAGATAGTCGAGGAACTGCCGCATCAGCGGACTGAAGTGCTTGTCGGCCGCCGGCACCGCTTTAGGCAGTGCGGCTTCCTGGGCAAGCGTCTCGTTTGATGATGTCATACCGTGGAGAGTCGTGGCGGCGTTCATAGGCACCGGTAGGGTGGCGGGAACCTTCGGGTCGTCTGTTTCCAGGTGAAACTGCTTCGTCTTCGCCGATGCCCGGCCGTGCATTCTGTAGGATGCATCAGTCGAACCAGCGGCGCGCGCAAAGCGGTTTCGGATCGTCTGACCCGGGGGCCCGATCGCATCTCGTCGCAACGGGTTCCTCCCGAAAGCGACGCTGCTGATCGATGCCCGCTGTTTCTGGCCCCGCGGCCGGCGAGTCCGCTGGCGGCCTTTGAAGTGAAACTGCGCCGCTCCCTCCATGAAGCAGCGAGTCGCTTGCGATTGCTGCGGGCCCGGGCGTTCCGTCCTTCGGGCCTCTGCATCATTCGGGCGACATTCACCCGTTACGTGGCCTCCGTCGCGAAGGTCCGGCAACCGCCGCACCGAATCGTTCAGGAGCCAATAATCCTTACGCAGCTTTCTTCGGCATATAGCCCTTTAATTCTTTGGCCAAATGCCTGCCGAGCTGGTGCGACAGCACAGCCGCGTCAAACCAGTCGAAGCGCACCTTGCGATGATTGACCATGTCGATCAGCGCATCGAGCACCTTGGTTTCATCGCCGACCTCGTAACGGAAGCAGAAGTGCTCCTCACCCTTGACGAGGCTCAACGTCTTCATCTCTGGCATGGTCTCTCCGATTGCCCGCAAATGGTGTGTACTCGTCCAAAAATAATCGGCGTTTACCGCGGTCCGCTTTATCAGCGCACGGCCGGATCGCCTACAGCTTTGAATAACGATAAAGCAGCTCGCCGACGAGCTGGTGATAGACAAACGCACAATAGCGATCCATATCCATCATGTGCGCCCTCGCCCCCAGCGGCGAAGCCGGATCGTGCCGTCCGGCGGCATACGATGCGAGCGCTTCCCGCACGCTTCCGTTCGCGGCGTCATACATGCCCACCACCTGTGTGAAATTTCCGTCGGTTGGCAGGTTTTGCCCAGGCGGCGGCGCGGCCTCGCGGGCAAGCTCGCGCGGATCGATTCCACCGCGCCCGTCGCTGAACGCCTTGGCGCCCCTGCGAAACAACTGCATCGCAACCCCGAGCTTCGGCGGATCAAATGGGTCGTATAGCGTTACACTCGTCACCACCAGCGCATCGCACCCCAGCGCCTCGCAGACCAATTCGGCCTGCTCCTCCGATTGCACCTGCGTAATGCGCAGCGCCGCGTAGACCTGCACAACACGGTTCACTGGTATCACCGTCAGCCCGGCCACCTGCTGCAACTGCGCATACACCAGGTCCGCCTGCAGCAGCGGATCGACTTCCTTCTGTCCGCTCTGGTTAATGACCGGCGCAACGGCCCACGTCTGCCGCTCGCTACCCGGCAGCGCCGCCTGTACCTCCACGCCATAAGGTGGCGCCGACTGCTGGCAACCGCTGCTGCACGCGATGTATATCGCAGCCAGAAGCAACGCTCCCAGCACCGTCATTCCATATCCATAATCCTGCTTCATCCGTGAAGCTCCCTCTCTGGCGATCCATCAATGAATTGTCTCACGCGTTTCCGCGGCGGCGCTTTCGGCAGTCGGCGTCGATTCAATCTTCACACCCGCCGACTCTGTAGGCTTGGCCGCTTCGGGCTTTGCAGCAACCGCGCCGGCCGCGCCAGGATTGGCCCGCACCGACCACACATTTTCCACACCGCCGCGATCGCTGATGAAAAATATCCGCTGCGCCGTGCTCCAGACCGGCGATACGTTTGATCCCGCGCCGTCCGTCAATCGCTGCCGGCCGGTGCCGTCGGCGTTGATCGCCCAGACGTCATAACGTCCGGCCGCCTTTGTCGATTTGGCATCTTTCTCGCCCGCGCCGCGCCCCGGATCGAGCACCGTCGCAAAGGCCAATTTCTGCCCATTGGGGCTCCAAGCGGGCGTAATCACCGCGGCGTTGTTGCTCACCGCAACCTCCGTCATGCGTCGCGGCTCGCCGTTATCGAGATCAACCGTCCAAACGCTGAACCACCGGCTGCCGCGCTGTCGCGCCCGCTGAAATGCGATGCGATCGTGCGTCTTGTCCGGCGACCAGACCGGGAACAGCCCGTTGCAAACCATCCGCTTTTCGGAAGTCGTCAAATCGATCGTCCAGATTTCCCACTGTTCGCCGCGCGGGCTGAGGCTGCTGTAAACCAGCCGCCGGCCATCCGGTGAAAAGCTCGGGTGTAGATCCTGCGCCGGCCCGGCCGTGATCTGCATGACGTTTCTGCCATCCAGATCCGTCACATAAAGATCCCACGACCCCGCGCGCGTTGAGGCAAACGCAATCTGTTTTCCGTCGGGACTGAAACAGGGATGCGCATCGTCACCGGCGCCGTCCGTCAACTGAACGACGCTGACGCCATCAACGCGCTGCAGATATAAGTGCGTGCGCTCGCTGTGCCGCGTACTTGCAAAAGCCATCCATTTGCCGGCCGACTCGATCGCCACGTCAGCGTCAAATCCTTCATCCGACCAGGTGTGCTGCTGCAGGCCGCTCTCCGCTGCATTGCGGCTGACTTCGCGTTGCTGACCATTGAATTCGCCGAAAACATTCACCGTCTTTGGCGCTTCGGGCTCGGCCGCAGAATTGTAGTCTTCCAATCCGCGGGCAGGCGAGGCCCACGTCAGATCGGCCGTGCCAGCGCTTCCCATGGCAATGCCCGGTTCATCCGACCATCCCCCCGCCGCCGCCGAAGCGGGCGCGGATGCACGATTCGAGGATGATCCACAGCCACCCGCTACGAACATACCGGCCGCGATCAAAAGGCGGGCGCACGGTCCGAACGAGCGCTGCCGCCACGAAACGGACTGCGGTTGAATCGCGGAAAGATGACAAAAGTTATGATCCATGGTTGCGGGCCTCCTCGGCAACAATCCTCGAACCGCAAAACGCGGCCGGCAGGTCGCCTTGGATGCCATCGACACAACGCGCGCGCCGGGTAAGCGCCGTCTGCATCGGGTAATTTTGTTATCGGACGCCCGTCAAATATCGCATCAGGCAATTTGCCGAC
>JBBQCK010000247.1:0-5153 GCA_038318605.1 Tepidisphaerales bacterium
TGCAGTGAGGCGAGCTGGCTCCGACCAATCTCCCACTCTGGCTCTGCGGTGAACCTGCTATTCCGAGGTGCGTGCACCAAGCTACGACAACCGCAGCCAGTTGACATTTCCCACAAAGCCTGTCGATCCGTTGGAATCAAACACTATGCGAATCGCATGCGTCCCGGCCGACAGGTTGATGCCGCTGGTGCTGCGCGTCTGCCAGGACTGCCAGCCGCCGGTGTTGCCCATCGAAACGGTTCCCGTGATGTTCTTGCCGTCGATCTCGACATGATAGGTTCCGCCGCTGGCCGGCGAGGCGATGCGCACGTCAAGTGTATAGGCCCGCGCTTCCGACAGCGTCGCGTTGTATCCGAGCCACTCGCCGGCCTTGGTGTATGCGATGTCGTAGCCGCCGCCGGAGTCCTGGGTGTTCTCGATGTCCACGTTTGTGCTGCGATACGCGCCGCCGGAGTTGCCGGAGGTGTTGTCGTAGTAGCTGGTGAAATCCTCGGCCTGAATTGTCGTCGTGCTGGCCGGCGGCGGGCTGCTCGGCGTCACGAAGCGAATCCAGTTGATATTGCCGACAAAGCCGCCGGATGAATTGGAATCGAAGACGACCTTGACCTTGTGCTGCCCGGCCGACAGGGTGATGCCGCTTCGGCTGAGTGTGCTCCACTTTTGGAACCCGCCGGTGTTCGGCATCGCGATGGCGCCAGTGACGTTGTTGCCGTCAATCTCCACATGGAACGATCCGCCGGCGGTGGGCGAGGCGACGCGCGCCTCCAAGTTGTATGTCCCCGTTGAGCCCGCATTGATCGTGTAATGCAGCCAGTCGCCGGCATTCACCCAGCCGACGTCGTATCCGCCCTCACCGCTCGATTCGATATCAACGTTGTCGCCCCGATATTTACCGCCCGAGTTGCCGCCGGTTGTGTCGGAGTAGCCGACGCCCTGGCCGCCGTTGTCGTAGTTTTCCGCCTCAATTGTCTGCCCGACACTGAAGGGCGATCCGAGATACGGCGTCGGGCCGGCGGCCGGTGGCGGAGGCGTCGGCGTCGAACCACTGGCCCAGTCGGGACGAAAATCCTTCTTGACGTTGAAGTCGTTGTTAACGGTTACGCCGGCATACTTCACCATCCCGGAAATGCCGCCGCCGGTCGCCGTTACATCGTATGTGCCTGGCGCCAGCCAGAGGCGATAGCCGCCCGAACTGAATGTGCTGGTGTTGAATGTTGCGCCGTCGCTTGTGCGGTGGGCGGTCACTGTGACGTTGCCCAAGCCCTCGCCGACGGAGTAAAAATTGTCCTTCCGTACGGTGTCCTGATACGCCACACCGGTGAGGAACGCGCCACTGCCGTATTGCGATGTGAAGGCGAAATCCTGCGTGCCCATCACGGCGTCGTAGCCCTGGAAGTTGCCGCGGATCATGCCGAGTCCGGTTTCTTCGAGCTTGGGCTCCATGAGAATTTTGCGATGGGCCCGGCCGCTAAACACCGTATCGACAAACAGCAACTTGTGAATGTCGTCGGCCGCCTTCTGTGAATCGCTGCTGTAGCCTGTCCAGCCGATGTTTTCATACGTTCCATAAGGCCATTGCAGCGGATACCCGGCGATGCGCATGCGATCGCCGCTTTGGGTGTTGTCCGGGCCGGTGTGGCTCAGCACATCGGTGTTGATGACCCACTGGCTCTGCACGCGGGCGGTGCCTTGCAGGATTGTGCTGAACGTCAATGGCTGCTTGGCGGCCGTCGAAATGTACTGGCCGTCCGTGATGCCTTCGTTCAAATTCCAGTTGTATCGCGCCGCCTCTGCGGCTGGGTTTGCGCGAGCGCGATTGATGAGTTCGAGCATGTATTGCTCTTCGCCGGTGGGCAGTGCATTGGGATAGCTGGTTAGCATCGTCCGGCCTTCAAGCGGCTCAGCGAACACGGCAGGTGCGGTGGGGGTATGCTTCATGGAAACAATCAAAGAGTGCGGCCGATGCCGGCGCGCTGGTGAGAACTATTGAAACAAACAGCAGTTAGGGCGCTCTCGCCGGCGCGGATGTGACAGACCGCCCAGCAGATGAATTGCCCAATGCCGAAGCGATGGCTTTGGCGATGCGGATCCTCGGAAGGTGGCCGCCCTGGCGACAGCACCCATGAAATGCGCCCCGCAGGAGCGCCGACCCGCATCAAATCACCCGGCACGTTACAAAACGGGCGGGGGGTGTGTCAATGGGAAACAATGAAGCGGGATCATCAAATTGACCCCGGTCGCGCCTTGAATCGCAAACCTGCGCAACTACACATGCAGCTACTGCCGTGGTTGTGGCCACGGCATTTAATTAATTCCGACGCACGTTTGCGTTCAGCCCCTAAACCGGCCGCTCAACGGCGAGTTTGCCGTTTTTTAAAATCAGGACACGGTCGGCCGTTCGCGCCAAAGCACGGTCGTGTGTCACCATGATGATCGTCTGCTTCTGATCGCGATGCAGAGCCTCCAAAACTGACATGATTTGCTGGCCGGTTTCCTGATCGAGGTTTCCGGTCGGTTCGTCGGCGAACAGGATGCGCGGGCGGTTCATCAGCGCGCGGGCGATGGCCACGCGCTGCCGTTCGCCGCCGGATAGCTGGCTTGGTCGATGATGCAGGCGGCGCTCAAGGCCAAAGCTTTTCAGCAACGCGGTCGCGCGCTCGCGCAGGTCGTTACGCCTAGAACGGAAGGCAAACCACGAATGCTCGATCATCGGCGCGAGCATGGTATTTTCCATTACGTTCAATTCGGGCAGAAGATGATAGAACTGAAAAACGAACCCGAATGCCGAATTTCGCAGCCGGCTGCGCTCATTGGCGGGCAGGCTGGACAACGTCTTCCCGGCAAACGTCACTTCGCCCATGTCCGGCGATTCAAGCGCCCCCATGATGTGCAGCAGTGTGCTTTTGCCTGAGCCGCTGCGGCCTTCGACGGCGAGAAACTCTCCCTCGGCGACGGTCAGATCGACGCCTTTCAGCACGCTGACGGTGCTGTCGCCCATCCGATAATGCTTGCCGATGTTTGTGCAGTGGAGAAGCGCCATGGGATTATTCCGATCGCAGCGCCTCGACCGGCTCAAGCCTGGCCGCGAGCCATGCGGGAATTCCCGCGCCGATAATCGACGCGATGATCGCGACGAGAAAGATGATGGTGGTCTCGTGCGAGTTGATCGTGCTGGGGATTCGATCGAACTGGTACGTTTCGGCCTTCCAGATCTGTATGCCCATCCACTTGCCCATCTGCGTGTGGAGAAAATTGATGTTGTGTACGACCAGGTATCCGCACAAGACCCCCAGCCCACCGCCGGCGATTCCGATCGCGGCGCCGTAGCCCAGGAAAATCGACGCAATACCGTTGCTCGTCGCGCCGACACTTTTCATGATTCCGATGTCGCGCGTCTTTTCCTTCACGATCATGTAGAACACGCACAGGATCAGAAAAATCGCCACGAGGCTGACCAGGCTGAAAAGAAATGTGACCAGGACTTTTTCGCTTTCAATCGCGTCAAGATATTTTGCGTTGGCCTGGCGCCAGGTTTCCACCTTGATCGGAAAGCGGCCATCGAGCCGCGCCAATGCGGCGTTGACGTCCGCGCCGGTCAGTGTGGTTCGCTGAATGGCCCGCATGCGCACATCAGCGACAATTTTCTGGACCTCGTCGCGCAACACGTTTAAATCCGCGCCGGAGCGGGCACGAATCTGAATCTCACTGCATCTCGCCGGTTCGATGGCATCAATTTCCGAGCCATCGGGCGCGACACGCTTGACGACGCGGCGATTCATCGTCAGCGCTTCCTGAAGGCTGTCGAATGGAACATATACCGTCGTCGAATCAAACTGGTACAGATGCGTCTGGCTGTCGTCCACGACGTTGTAGTCCAGCTCGGCGCGTTCCTTGAAATCCACATTTCCCGTATAGGGCGAAATGGGCAGCAGAGTGAGGCGCGTGCGAACCTCGTAGAGAATCGACGGGCGCTCGTACTCTCCAGTTTTAGGATCGCGTTCCATAGCCACTGCCGCGCCGACGACCATTCCCAATGCCGATCGTCTACCACGGATTGCTGCGTCTGCGCGGGAAAAGGGCGTGTATTTCAGCACGCTCGCCTTGCCCTCCTCGAGCGTGCGGCGCTCATCGCCGCGCGATGCCAATACCTGATAGGTGTAACCGTTGACCGCAACATCCAGCCGCTCGGTCTGCCCGGCGGACATTTCCACCGCCACGCGCCGGCCGACGCCCGTCGGGGCGACTACCACGGCAGGGAAACGCGTCGCCGTGTCCTTTGCGCCTACCGGCGCGAGGGACATTGAAATATCCCATCCAGTCAAATCGACGGGCCAATTTCCATCCTGATCGGGCGCATAAAAGACAAACTCAGTGCGCTGATCTATGGAATATTCAGCGCCGCGCACGATTGGCAATCCACCGCGCGGAGACTGCGCATCGTTTCGGAGATGCAGCGACTGCCCGAATCGATTCACGCCCACGATGTCGGGCGTGAAGCCATAAATCTGCACCGCCTTGCGGACAGAGTTTTGAAAGTTGATCAAACCGAATGATTGAATCGCCGGGGCGGCCGCCTCCACACCGTCAAGCTTGCGAATTTCCGCCAGCATTTCCTCATATTGCGGAAAGCCGACGATGGATTTCCCGCTGACCAGTACGTCTCCCGTCATTCCGCGAAACGACTGTCTGAAATTGTCGATCCATCCACCCATCACGCTGATCACCACAAGCACCAGCGCCGTACACATCGTCACCGCTAACAGTGAAACCCACGCGATCCGCCGCTTGCGCAGATATTTGAGGATGAGGTGGAGTTTATACACGTTGGGGGTGACGAGTGAGGAGTGAAGTACAGTAGGTGCCGCAGGCCGACGGCTAATCCCCGAATGCAAGTGCGCTTCTTAAGCTGCGTTGAATCAATTCCTCACGCGTCATTCCGTGGTCCCGGGCGTAGGCGTCGGATCGCATTAAAAGCTGCTTGTCGAGCCTGACAACGACCCATGAACTGTCGTTGGCCAAAATAAAAATCGACTCGGAGCGGCCGCGGCGAGCGCGCTTCCATCTCTTTTTCGCTTCGGTTGAAAGCGGCTGTAGCAGTTCCCCGGCCAACGGTTTGTCGAATTCACGAGTTGTCTTTCGCAACTCCTCAAGGT
>JBBQCK010000248.1:0-5143 GCA_038318605.1 Tepidisphaerales bacterium
GCCCTCAGGAACCCGAACGATGTTCAACACTCTTTCAGATAAGTTTTCAGACGTATTTCGCGGCCTGTCGGGTCGCGGGCGCATCGGCGAGGAAAACGTGCGCGACGCAATGGGCGAGGTCCGCACCGCTCTTCTCGAAGCCGATGTTCATTACGATGTCGTCCAATCATTCACTGACAACGTCGTCCAAAAAGCCGCTGGCCAGGAGGTCATCAAGAGCCTTCGGCCGGGCGAGCTGATGGTCAAGATCGTCTACGACGAACTCGTCGCCCTCATGGGCCCGGTTGATACGCGCATCTACTTCGTTCAGCCGCCGCCAACGATCATCATGATGTGCGGCCTTCAAGGCTCCGGCAAAACCACCACCTGCGGGAAGCTCGCAAAATATCTCGTCGCCAAAGGTCGCCAGCCCCTGCTCGCAGCAGCCGATCTGCAGCGACCCGGCGCCGTCGAACAGTTGCAGGTTGTCGGCGAGAGTGTCGGCGTGCCGGTTTACACCGATCCAGCCAAAGTTGCGCCTCATGGCGAGGTCGCCAAAGGCGCCGCCGTGGCAGTCTGCCGCGCCGCGATCCAGCAGGCGAAGACCACCGGCCGCGACGTCGTCATTCTCGACACCGCCGGCCGGCTCCACATCGACGACGAATTGATGGGCGAGCTGCGCGACATCAACAGCCAGCTTAAGCCGCATCAGGTCTATCTCGTGCTCGACGCCATGAGCGGCCAGGATGCCGTCACCAGCGCCAAGGCTTTCAATGAAATGCTCGAGCTCGATGGCCTGATTCTCACCAAGCTCGATTCCGATACGCGCGGCGGCGCGCTGCTCAGCGCGAAATATGTCACCGGAAAGCCGGTTAAATTCCTTGGCGTCAGTGAGAAAATGGACGGCTTGGAGGAATTTCGCCCGGAAGGCATGGCCAGCCGCATCCTGGGCATGGGCGACGTTGTAGCGCTGGTTCAAAAAGCGCACGAGACCTTCGATCAGGAGGAGGCCGAGCGCCTGCAGGCGCAAATGGAAAAGGGCCGCTTCACCCTCGAGGATTTCATTTCTCAGATGAAGCAGATCAAACGCATGGGCTCCCTTGGCGGGCTGATGAAACTGATTCCCGGCATGGGTCAGCTCGCCGGCCAGATGAAAATGTCCGATGGCGCCATTGATGAGCAGATGGGCCGAATGCAGGCCATTTACGATTCCATGACCCCTGTCGAGCGCAGAAATACCGACGCGTTAGGCGATTTGAAGACGGGTGTCGCCCGTCGCCGCCGCATCGCACAGGGTGCCGGCATTCAGGTCGGCGAGGTCAATCAGTTTCTCAAACAGTTTGACATGAGCCGCGACATGATGAAGGCCGTCGGCTCGATGGGCATGGGTGGCCGGATGGGGCTGATGAAACAAATGATGAGCGGAGGCTTGAACAACCTGGGAATGCCCGGCGGGCCAATGCTTAAGGTGAAAAAATCCGGTTTTCAAGACAAGAAGGACCGCAATAAGAAAAAACGGCGATGAAATCCGAGGGTTACAGGTTCGGACGCGGCACTTCATGGGCCGGGAAATGAGAGGGGCAGCATCGCCCGGCACCTGCGAGGCCGAGGATGGCGAGCCCTCGACTCTTGACGCCTTTGGAAAAACTAGAGCAGCGTTTCCACGACAGCAATAATCCCAGTATCTGATGCCCGTCGTTACCGAAATCCTGCCCGCGAGAAACAGCGCCCAGCGCCGCCGCATTTACCTGGATGAAAAATTTGCCTTTGTCTGTCACCTGAATGTCGTCGCCCGCTTCCGGCTTCGGCAGGGGCTGGTGCTTTCCGCTGAACAGGTCGAAGCAATTCGGCAGGGAGACATCCGCCAGGATTGCTTTGACCGCGCGATGCGCCATCTTTCTCAACGCCTGCACAGCCGCATGGAGCTAAGAACAAAATTAATGCGCCATCAGTTTCCGCACGACATCATCGCGGGTGTCTTGGATGACCTTCAAAGAATGAATTATCTGGACGATGAGAGATTCGCGCAGGAGAAAGCGCGATTCTCCATGGAGCGCAAACATAATGGCAGGCGTAAGACGCGGATCGATTTGTTGAAAGCGGGCGTTCAACAAGCGGATGCCGAAAACGCACTGGCGCAAGTGTATGCCGGATCGGCGTCCTTGGATGCCGCTCGCGCCCTCGCCGAGCGGCATGCCCCGCGCCTGCGAAAACTTGATCTACAAGTTGGCCGACGACGACTCTTCGGCCTGCTACAGCGCCGCGGATTTTCCTATGACGAAGCCAAGCCGCTAATCGCGGAATTTCTAGGCCGAGCGGATGATGACTAACAACGCCCGACAAAGATCACCGCTGATGCTCATTCTTCATTTTGTGGACGAACGTCCACGACTTTCCGACTGAGTGTCCGCTTCCATCAATTGCTTGAATCGCGCCAGATCGCTATTAAGTTGCGCCTGCGGATCGTTGCCGAATATCCGTGCCAACGCCTCGCTGAAATGGCCGCCCGGTGGAAGGCATTCCATCTCCACTGTCACCCGGGTCACGTCCTTATTTTCATCAAATCGCACCGCGCCGGTATTGTGCAATTGCGATCCGTCGTCTGATTGCCACGCCAATCGCCGGCCGGTTTCCTCGGCAATAATGGTCGCTTCCCATTGCATCGGTATTCCCAGCGCCGGCTTCGCAATCCAACGCGATCGGTCGTTGTCGATCACTTCGACGGATTCCAGCCTGTCCATAAATCGGGGAAGATTATCCAGTTTGCGCCAGAAGGCAAAACAATCGGCTGATTTTCGATTGACCATTATTTCAGCCTCGATCCGCACGCCGTGCTCGTAGTAGTCACGGGGCGTCGGAGCCAGACGCTTCGCATGGTTGACGCCCATCCGTCGATACAGCGGGCAATAGCCGGATGCGCCGCGAGCGACCATCGCGCCGCCTATCGCCACCAGACACCATCCAACCGGGCCGCGTTTGACGACGCCCGTTCCGGCAAAGAGCGCTCCGAGCGCTCCGGTGCCGAGTCGCTCCAGTACGCCCATATTTGTGAATCCCCGCTGTACTTTGTTCTGTCCGGCTGCGATCGCTCGCTTGGATCGGCGCTGTCCACCGATGCGCGTCGGCCGTGGGCCGTGGTACGGATTCATATGCTCGACGACGCCTGATCCGGATCTACCTGTAACCAATGGCATGAAAAAACTCCTCACGAAGCCATCGCGGCCGATCATTTCGCGCCGGTCGGCTTCATCAGGGTACGCTATAACAAATCGCGTACCGCCGAACGGATGTTGCGCCATGCCGTTGATAACGCTCCACGGACAGTTCCGGGGCGCCAAACTGTCCGATTATTCCACGCGAAACGTCCGATTATGCTTGACGCCAACGTCTTCGGTGGCGATTCTATCCCCGGCCGTGCGAGGGCTCGGCCATTTTTTCCGTGGAGTGGCAACGAAAGATTGGATGTCTTTCGCTGCGGAAAGGTCGGGACGATGTACCGGCGCATGGACGCCGCCGCTTCCGGCCGATTGGGACGTTCACGTCCTGTCTGATCATTTCAACTCATCGTTAGTGGAGATAGAAAAATGCAATCTACGTCTTCCCGCACCCGCGGAATCCGAGCCATCGCGTCTGCCGCTGCCGCTGTTGCAAGCCCGCTGTTCGTCGGTGCCGCTCCCCTGACCTTTCAGACTGCATTTACCACCGTCGATGGTAATGCCATCACGAATCTGGGCCAGATCGTCGCCGGCGACAACGGCGCCGTGGCGGCGCATGTCGTGCTCGACATCGCGTCGACCGACACCGACGCTGTCGCCTATCGCCCGTCGAACTCTGGTGCGTCGGCAGTTGCGCTCCAAGGTGAGGCGCTCTATGCTCCACCGTCCAGCGCCGATCCCCAACTCGATACATTCAACACTTTCAACAACCTGTCGCTCGCAACGTTTTCCGGAACAACTCGCCTGACATTTCTCGCCGATTCGAACACCTTTGGCGGCGGCGATCCAAAGGCCGGCCTCTACCAATACAACGCCACCACGCCGGACGGCCGACGGCTGCTTCTGGATGAAGACACCGTCTCGGGAACGGCTTTTCGTTTCGATCCGTCACCCATCGTAAGCATCGGCACGCTGGCACAGCAGACGGCCGCAAATGGCGAAGTTCTCGTCGGTGGCGTGCGCGTCGCCGATCAGGCGGTCGTCCGCAGTTCCATCGCCGGCACAACTCTGCTGGCCGACGGTAGCCTCCTGAGCCCGACGACTGATCTCAATGTTGGCACGAAAAAGGCGCTCGCATTTGACGGCTCCGTGAGCAAAGCTGTCAATTTAACGATCGACACCGGCCCGGCCGGCACGATTGAAAAACTGACAAGCCCCGGCGTTTCCACCGCGATCATCTCGCCGGGCAATCTGCCGCCACTTCCCGCTCCCGCAATCTATTCCAACGTCAACCCCACGAGATTGCTCGGCGCCAGCCCCAACAGTGAGCTTTTCGCCGCTGACCATGATTCCGGCCAGCACGGCGTGTTCCTTCACGTGCACGACACGCTCCTCTCAACCGACAATTACACTCTGCTCTCACCGCACGACGACACCTCCAGCGAATCTGAAGGTGTCATGACTCAGGGCGGCCGCGCTGCGTTCCTTACCGCCGACAGCTCCCAGGACGCCACCCTGCACTATTACGACGGCAGCGCACTACACTCGCTCGGGCTGGCGACGCTGACGGTCGATGGATTCACCATCGTCCCCGGCTCTGGCACCGGCGGCGCTGTGCCAATGGTCAACGACAACGGCTGGGTAGCGCTCGACGTGCCGCTCTTTGACGGTGTTGATCTATTGACCGGCATCCTCGCCTGGAACCCCGATTTCGGCGATGGCAATCCATTCATCGCTGCCCGCACCGGGCAGATCATTGATGGTCAGCTTGTGCTGCAGTTGTTGCCGACGGCCAACATTCAGTGGTATCCAGACAGCGATGTGCTGAAGGATAATCTCGCCGACGACAATTCCTTCGCCTTCGGCGCGATCACGGTTGACGCACTTGATCCGGAAAACGCGCCTGCTCATTTCACGGTTTTCACCACCCAGCTTCCGGAGCCGGGTGCGGCATCGCTGTTGGCGCTTGGTGCCGCGACGCTGCTTCGCCGCCGCCGCGCTTTGCTTTG
>JBBQCK010000249.1:0-5130 GCA_038318605.1 Tepidisphaerales bacterium
GCCATGCCTACACGCCCCAGGAGCTTGGCGCACTGGCCGAGGTGATCGTGCGCCATTCGCGCGTGATGGTCTTCAGCGATGAAATCTATGAGAAGCTGCTGTACGGCGGACTGAAGTTTGCAAGTTTCGCGGGGCTTCGGCCGGGTTTGATGGAAAGGACGCTGACGTTCAACTGTCATTCAAAGAGTTTTGCGATGACCGGTTGGCGGGTCGGATATGTCGGCGGTCCGGCGGCGGTGATCGAGGCGATGAACAAGCTACAGACGCAGATGACAAGTCATATCACCAGCTTCACGCAGATGCCGGCGGCGGCCGCGCTGAATGACCCGCGGGGCGCGCAGAGCATTGAGCACATGCGCGAACAGTTTGAAAAACGCGGCGAGCACATGTGGAAGCGGCTGAGCGCGCTTCCGGGAGTGACGTGCGTTCGGCCGCAGGGGGCGTTCTATTGCTTCCCAAACATCAGCTCGACGTTCGGGAAGAAGGCGGGCAATGCGACGATCACCGACGCGGTGAGCTTTGCGACTGCGCTGCTCGAGCAAAGCCATGTGGCGGTTGTGCCGGGCAATGACAGCGGATTTGAAACACACGTGCGGCTCAGCTTTGCCACAAGCATGGAACTGATCGACAAAGGGATTGATCGAATTGAGGCGTTTTTGAAGGGGTTGAAGTGAGCGGTCCGGAACGATCGGCGGGTAAGCGCCGATAAACGTGGCTGCAATGTTGGAGGGCAGTGGGGCCCGACCCACCAGAAGTCTTCTATCGCATACGCACATCATTGAGAGATTTGTCCGGTGGGTCGGAAACTCCTGTCCAACTTGCCGCGCAGCGGCAATGCTTGTGGACAGTGGCGCTGGATCGACCTTTGGCCGATGCCGGCCAGAAGTACCCAACCCGTTTGAGTATTTCTTACGCAGCAGATTTTCACTGGCAAACGGCCCGGTGGGTCGGACACTCCTGTCCGAGTTGCCGCGCAGCGGCAATGTTGCAAAGGGGCGGAGGATGGTGCCTATTTTTCCAGATCGCTGTCGGCGAGAAGTCGGAACCGTTTGCGGATGAGCAGTTGGCTTGCCAGTACGATGTCATCAACATACAGCGCAAGCGTCGGATGGCCGGAGCGTGTCAGAAGCGGGTAGGCGTAATGAATGTTGATTTCGGCAGTGAGCATGGCCGCCGTGACGGCAAGCAGGGGATGGCGGCTGCGTCGGGGCAGTTCGACGGCGAGGATGTCCTGCTCGCTGTATGAAAATCCCTGTTGCTCCAGCAGCGAGCGCCCCTGGGTGGGATCTGAAAGAATCAAGCGCACCAGGGCGGCATCGGTGGCGTTGTTGATGCAGAGGGCGGCGACGCGGCAGCCGGCGTCTTCGACGGTTCGCACGAGATGCTGGAGCTGGCCGACCTTGTTCTCCATGAAAACGGTGAACTGGTGAACGCGCGCACTCTCGAAGCCGGCGCCGGTTTCAGTTTCGGGCGGGAGGACTTCTTCCATGGGCATACTGTAACGCGGGGAGGGGAGGAGGGAGAATTTCAGATTTAAGATTTGCATTCGGGCGTAGCGGCTCGATCTTGGCCGGGGGTTCGTCGGTGGAATTTCAAATGCGTAATTTGAGATGCGGGATGTGAGATCTGAGATTTGAGATGGCGAAAGGAAATATGTGAAGACGCGAAATCGGGAAACGTGAGGAGAGGGTGGCCATGAAGGGCAGTGATCACGCGGTCGCGGCGTGTCGTAGCGAGCGCTCATTGATCGCAACTATCGCGCGATCCCGGGGCGTTCATTTTCGTTTCATCTTCCAGGCGGTAGTATTGCGGGACATTATTGAAAAGGATGTGAATGGCCGAAACACGCCGCGACGCGCTTTCCAAGGTTCCCGAAGTCACGCTTCTGTTCTGGGTCATCAAGATCGCTGCCACCACGCTGGGTGAGACGGGTGGGGATGCGGTATCGATGTCGATGCACCTCGGCTACGCCATCGGCACGCTGATCTTCGCGGCTCTGTTCATCGGGTTTGTGTTTTGGCAGATCCAGGCGAGGCAATTTCACCCGGTGCTCTATTGGGCAACGATCATCGCCACGACAACTGTCGGCACCACGCTGGCAGATCTGGCGACGCGCGATCTCGGCATCGGTTATGCCGGCGGATCGGCGCTGTTGTTTGCGATGTTGATGCTTTCACTCTTTGTCTGGCATCGCGTGATGGGGACGGTGTCGTTCAAGCAGCTGCATACGCCGCGCGCGGAGATGTTTTATTGGGTGACGATCATGATGTCGCAGACGCTCGGAACGGCGCTGGGCGATTGGACCGCCGACGGCCGCGATGAAAGCCCGGCCGGGCTGGGGCTCGGATACGGCGGTGCGGCGATGATTTTCGGCGGATTGATCCTCGTCGTGGCCCTGCTCTATTTTACGACGAAGATATCGCGCATCGGGCTGTTCTGGGCGGCGTTTATTCTCACTCGCCCGCTGGGCGCGGTCTTGGGTGATCTGCTCGACAAGCCGCGCGACCATGGTGGGATGGAGCTGAGCCGGTTCGCGGCGTCGGCTGTTTTGCTGGGGTTTATTGCGCTGTGCATCTTTGTGTTCGAGCACCGGGCGGCGGAGAAGAGCCATTAACGGGGGTGCATCAGTGAACAACGATCTGTTTTGGCAGGTGTTCGCGCGCCTTGAGCATTATCGCGCTTCCTGATACTCATGCTCGCCTTATGTCCCTGAAGGTCTGGATTGACGGCGCGCTGGTTGACAAGGCCGACGCGAAAATAAGCGTTTACGATCACGGGCTCTTGTACGGGGACGGCGTATTCGAGGGGATTCGCGTTTACAATGGCCGGATTTTCGAGCCCGAAGCCCACATCCGCAGGCTTTACGCGTCAGCGCTGGCGATCCGGCTGGAAATTCCGCTTTCGCCGTCCGACCTGCTCGAGGCCATGAACCTGACGTTCAAGGCCAACGCCTTTACCGACTGCTACATCCGCGCTGTGGTGACACGCGGGGTGGGATATCTGGGCTTGAATCCCAACAAATGCCCCAAGGCGTCGGCGTTCATCATCGCCGACACCATCGACTTCTACCCGGCCGAAATGTACGAGCAGGGAATGTCGATCATCACCGCCAGTGTGATCCGCAACCATCCCAGCGCCCTGAGCCCACGCATTAAGAGCCTGAACTACCTCAACAACATCCTGGCCAAGATCGAAGCCGCCGACGCCGGCGTGCCCGAGGCCATCATGCTCAACCACGACGGAAACGTGGCTGAGTGTACCGGCGACAACATCTTCATCGTGCAGAACGGACTGGTGATGACGCCGACGACATCCGACGGCATTCTCGAGGGAATCACCCGCGGCGCCATTCTTCAACTATGCGACAGGGAGAAATTGCCATGCCGCGAAAAGACGCTTCAGCGGCACGATGTCTACATCGCCGATGAAGTCTTTCTGACCGGCTCGGCGGCCGAGGTCGTCCCGGTGACGATGGTCGATCACCGCAAAATCGGCACAGGCGCGGTCGGGCCGATCACACGCAGCATCATGGCGCTGTTTCATAAGCACGTTCGCGGAGGGTGAGGAGCCGGTCGGCGTTTTCGGCAGGAATTTAAGGTCAGTCCGCAGAGCGGAGGGGGCCATCGGTGAGGAAAACGTGGTTCAGCATCGTTACTGTGCTGGTAGTTGGGGCTCTGGCCTTCGTTGCGATCAGGACCATATATCATTGGACGCGTAAGCCCGCCGCTTTGGCGACACCGTCACCGCCGCCCGTCACGTTGCCTCGCAATCGCCCACCCACCGCCATGCGGGTGCTGTTTATCGGGAACAGCTTCATTGAATACTCGGGCGGATTGGGCAACATTGCCGCTGAGTTGGCACGTTCGGCGGGCGTGAAGCGCGCCCCCATTTTTGAGCAAAGTACGAAGCCTTTTCTGACGCTCAAGGAACAATGGGAAACAACGCCTGCCCGAGCGCGTATAGGCGAAGGGGCGTGGGATTTTGTAGTCATTCAGCCGCATATGCGCGAGCCGATGGACGACCCGCAGGAGATGACACGCCTGGCGGGCATGTTCGACGCAGAAATCCGCGCTGCGGGAGCGAGAACCGTACTTTTTGAAACCTGGGTCTATAAAACGAACCCGGAGCAGCAGCCCGACGTAACGCAAGCCTTTCAGGCAACGGCCGCGTCGCTCGACGCGGATCCGAGAAATAAGGCGATCAACCGGCGAGTGCTGCTTGCGCGGGTTGGCGAGGCATGGAGCCGTTCGCTCGCCCGCCGCCCGGATATTCGATTGCATTTCAAAGACAACGGCCACCCCGACCCCGCAGGCTCGTACCTGACGGCGTGCGTTTTTTATTCCTGTTTCTACCAGCGCAGCCCGGTCGGCCTGCCGGCGCGGCTGTTTACCGGCGGCAAACTATGGATCGACCTCAATTCAGACTGGGCGGGCTCACTCCAGCAAACTGCCTGGGAGGCAACGAGGTAATTTAGCGTACAACGCCCCCGGGGCGACATTTCTCAATTCTCACGTGAAAAATTGCGCCCTTTCGTCACCGTCAACTTTATCTTGCCAGCCCCCCATTCGCGGTGTATGGTCTGAATCTCGACTTCTGATCGGCCGACGCAGCGCGGTTGGGCTTTGCCCGCAAATGCGGGCGTTTTTATCGCTGCAAACCTTTTTAACTGGCTCTGGAGGCACCTGCCGTGTCGCAACAATTTCGCCGCAGCAATCATCTGTTCACCAGCGAATCCGTAACCATGGGGCATCCGGACAAGGTGGCCGATCAGATTTCCGATGCCATTCTTGACGCAATTCTCGATGCGGAATTGAAGGCCGGCAATGACCCCGTCGGCACGCGCGTGGCCTGCGAAACGCTCGTGACGACCGGGCAGGTGATTCTGGCGGGCGAGGTGCGCACGAACGTCTACATAGACGCGGCGGAGATCGCCCGCAAAACGATCGAGGATATTGGCTATACGCACGCCGACGTCGGTTTTGATTCAGCCTCCTGCGGCGTGATGACGTCCATTCACTCGCAGTCGCCCGATATCGCCCGCGGCGTCGATCATGCCGGCGGCCAGCAGGCCGAAGAGGAGATGGGCGCGGGAGATCAAGGCTTGATGTTTGGCTATGCATCGAATGAAAC
>JBBQCK010000250.1:0-5118 GCA_038318605.1 Tepidisphaerales bacterium
GCCGCTTCGTCGAGTGCGGCGCCCGGCATTCAACGCCCATGGCGATTATCCTCAAGAGCCGTCGCGAAATCGAAATGATGCGCGCCGCCGGGCGACTGGCGCATGCGATCCTGCAGAAGATGCGCGCCGCCGCGCGACCAGGCGCGACCACCGGCGAAATCGATGATATGGTGCGCGACGAGCTCGCCCGGGCCGGTGCCCTGTCCGGCAGCCGAAATTACCCTACCTATAAGGAAGGAGAAGGTTTTCCCGGCTATTCCTGCATCAGCGTCAATGAGGAAGTCGTTCACGGCATTCCCGGATCGCGCAAGCTAAAGGATGGTGACGTCGTCACGCTGGATCTCGCGCTGACGCTGGAAGGGTATGCCTCCGATACCGCGACCACCGTCGCGATCGGCCAAGTCAGTCCCCCATTGCAAAAACTGTTGAACGTCACCCGACAGGCACTTGAATTAGCGCTGGAAACCATGAAGCCCGCCTTTACCCCCGATGGCGGAAAGCAATTCAAAAAATGGTCCGATGTCGCGCGCACGATGCAGCATTTTGTCGAGCGGCAGGGGTTTAACGTCGTCCGCGAATTTGTCGGCCACGGCATCGGCCGAAGCATGCACGAAGACCCAAAAGTACCAAATTTTGTCACCCCCGAGCAGCTTCGCGGCGATTTCAAGCTCAAGCCGGGCATGACGCTGGCGGTTGAGCCCATGGTCGTCATGGGTCGCCGCGAAGTGGTCATGCTCGACGACGGCTGGACGATGGTAAGCGAGGATCGGACGGCCGCCGCACATTTTGAGCATACAGTGGCAATTACAGAGACGGGCATCGATATTTTGACGGATGGGAGTCCGTCCGCGCATTAGACAGCAGGCTGTCGGTACAACTTTTCGGATGTTTTTTTGGATGGCCTCCGGCGCGCCCTTGAGGCGGCGGGGGGTTTTTGATATAAAAGTCGGTTCCCCTAAAGTTGAGCGTCGGGGGGCTCGTCGCCGTGCGGCGGCGTCAGATCATCGGTTGTGGAAGGTGATGCAGTCATGAAGGTACGAGCCAGCGTCAAGCGAATTTGCGAGAATTGCAAGATCATCCGTCGCAAGGGGATCGTGCGGATCGTCTGCACCAATCCCAAGCACAAGCAAAAACAAGGTTGATCCATTCAGATCGACCGAGCGCGGCTCGCGCGCCGGAGTGCCGCGTTGCCGCCCATCAAGCATTCGTCCTGAGGAGTTTTTATGCCGCGTATTGCAGGTGTTGATATTCCGGCCGACAAGCCGGTCTGGGTGAGCCTCTCCTATATCTTCGGCGTCGGCCGAAAGAATGCGCGCGTCATCCTCAAGGAAGCGGGCATCGAGCCGCAACGCCGCGCCAAGGAGCTGAGCGAGGAAGAGCTGGCCAAGATCATCGGCATCCTCGACAAAGGATTCCTTGTCGAAGGCGCATTGCGGCGGCAGATCGGCCAGAACATCGCCCGCTTGCGCGACATCGGCAGCTACCGCGGCAATCGTCATCGGCGCTCGCTGCCGGTTCGCGGCCAGCGCACGCGTTCCAACGCACGCACCCGCAAGGGTCCGCGCAAGACCGTCGCCGGCAAGAAGGGCGTGAAGGAACTCGGCAAGTAATTTTCCGGCCGGTGATTTACCGGCTTTGTCCACCTACAACAGTGCGGGGACGGCCTTACGACCGGACGATCCGCACGGGAGCATGCGATCATGGCAGAGACATCAAAGGGCGGCGCCAAGGGCGGTGCAAAGAAGAAGCTGCGAAAAGGCGTCACCCGCGGCATCGCCCATGTGAAGGCGACGTTCAACAACACGATCGTCACCATCACCGATCCGACCGGCGAGACCATCTCCTGGGCGTCGGCGGGCACCGTTGGTTTCAAGGGCGCGCGTAAAAGCACCCCGTTCGCGGCCGGCCGCGCCGCCGAGCGGGCCGCCACCGAAGCCCGCAAGCACGGCATGCAGGAAATTGAAGTCCGCGTCAAAGGCCCGGGCGCCGGACGCGAACAGGCTGTCATTCAGCTCCAACACGCTGGACTGAAGATCATGGGTATCGAGGACACCACGCCGCTGCCGCACAACGGCTGCCGGCCGCCCAAGAAGCGCCGCGTCTGATTTCGATCAGGCCGTAACGTACAACAATTTCCCCGGTTTGAACGCTCGTTGAGGCCCAGGCGTTTTTGTCGCCTCGCCGCGAGTCGGGATGCCGGAACGACAGAACATAACCACGCCTTGACTGGCGAGGCGGGAGACAGATGGCCCCAGCGGTTGGGGCGGTAACCTCCTGCAATCCGGTGCAAGGCATTTGAGGGCCGATTGCGAAATCGATGATTTCGCCTGGCCCGCTGAATGGAGAACGAAACATGAGCAGCCGAATTCGCTGGCGCGGTCTGGAACTTCCTTCCCGTGTAATCCGGGACGAACAGGTTTCCACGGAGACATTTGCCCGCTTTACGGCCGAGCCGTTTGAACGCGGTTTTGGCACGACGGTGGGCAACAGCCTTCGGCGCATCCTTCTCAGTTCGCTGGAAGGCGCCGCCGTCACCCATGTGCGCATTAAAGGCGCAGACCATGAGTTCACCAGCCTCACCGGCGTCATGGAAGACGTTTCCGACATTCTGCTGAACATCAAGGGCATGATTGTCAAGCTCGATGCGGATGAGCCGCGCGAGATGAGCGTATCGGTAAAGAAGGCGGGCGTTGTCACCGCCGGCATGATCACCGCCGATCCCGCCATCACGATCATCAGCAAGGACGCCGTCATCGCGACACTGACGGAAGATGTCGATTTTGAAATCATCTTCACCGTCGCCAAAGGCCGCGGCTACTCCACCGCCACGGATCATCTCGAAGCCGAAGGAAGCGATGAGCAGGAACTCGGTCGGATCGCGATTGATTCCCTCTATTCGCCGGTCACCCGCGTCCGCTACTCGACGGAAGATGCCCGCGTCGGCCAAAAGACCGACTACGACCGTCTGATCCTCGAGATCTGGACCAACGGCACCATCAGCCCGGAGTTGGCGCTGGTCGAAGCGGCCAAGATTCTCCGCAAACATCTCAATCCGTTCGTGCAATATTTCGAGCTCGGGCCGGAAACGGCGACCGAGGATGCGTTGGCGGCCATCCGCCATTCGGCGACGCCAATCGTCGATCCGGAATTGCAGAACAAGCTCAGCATGCCGATTCAGGATCTGGATTTTTCCGTGCGAGCCAACAACTGCCTCGAATCAGCAAAGATCCAGGCGGTTCGTGATCTGGTGAACAAGAACGAGGCCGATTTGTTGAAGGTTCGCTCGTTCGGTAAGACCAGCCTGCGTGAAGTGAAACGCAAGCTCGCCGACTTGGGCCTTAGCCTCGGAATGGATATCGACGCGCTGGCCGCGGGCCAGGCCGCCGCCGCCGCAGCTGCCGCCGCCGCCGAGGCTGAAGCCGAGGCCGCGGAATTGGAAGAGGAAGAGGCCGAAGCCGCTCAGGATGAAGCAACGGCCTGACCCGACTTCGGCATGCAGTTTTGCCCGGCGGGCAAATGACGTTGTGCCGTCGGCGTGTAATGACTTAACGAACAGAGATACAGGAGTTTTTCAATGCGACACAGAGTTCGAGGCCGGCAGCTCAGCCGGGATACCGAGCATCGCAAGAGCCTTCGCCGCAGCCTCGTGCAAAGCCTGTTCGAGCACGGCAAGATTCGCACCACGCTTCCCAAGGCTAAGGAAGTGCGCGCCATGGCCGAGAAGTTGATCACGCTGGCGCGCGACAACACCGTCAATGCCCGGCGCCGCGCCACGGCGGTTTTGAACGACCGCCGGCTGGTGGATGCCGAGCAGGAATTTACCGGCCAGACGGTCGTGCAAAAGCTGTTCGCCGAAATCGCGCCGCTTTTCGCCGATCGCAACGGCGGCTACACACGCATCATCAAACTTTCCGACCATCGCATCGGCGACGGCGGCAGCTTGGTCCTTCTTCAGCTTGTGACCGAAGAAGGCGGCGTCAAAGCCAGCGCCCGTCGCTCGGCCGGCCTGCGCCGCCGCCGAAACGAGCGGCGTCACCAGTTCGCAACGCGGGTTCTCAAGAAGGAAAAGGCCCCCAAGACTGAAACCACCAGCGCCAGCGCCGATTCGACGCCGACCGCGGAATAGTGCGCCCCTGTCAAAATCGCCTTCGCGGGCGTTTTTGCCTCAAAGGCCGCTGGCCCGTTGTGCGGATCATGAAATTTGCAGACCAAGGCCGGCCCGCCTTAAGTGGGCCGGCCTTTGTGCTGTCTGCAGGGGTGCTATACACATGGTAAGATTATTGTCCAAAGCTGCCGCCGCCGGCCAAAGCGCGGATAAAATCAGACACTGACGCCATGGTTCTGCCAATCCTTCCAGTTTCGAGCCGCCAACTTCATGGCAGCGCCCCCGCCAGCGACGGGCGATTCACCTCCGGCGCCGCGACATTTCCCTTGCCTCAGCTCGAGACCGGCCCGCGTTCGATATCGGCGGTGCGCGTGCTGCGCATCAGTCTGACGGATCGATGCAATTTCCGGTGTGTTTATTGCATGCCTGAATCGGGCGTCGCATGGCTCGATAAGCATCGCCTGCTCGACCGCGCCGCCATCGTCGAAATTGCACGCACTGCGTTTGAGTACCATGGCATATCGCGTTTCAAACTCACCGGCGGCGAGCCGACCCTGCGGCCCGATCTGCTCGACATCATCCGCGATCTGCGCGCCATCAATGGCGTACAGGATCTGTCGCTGACCACCAATGGGCTGCTGCTCGAAAAACTGGCGGCGCCGCTAAAGGCGGCCGGGCTCGATCGCGTCACCGTCAGCATCGACAGCCTGAAGCCCGATCGATTCCGCGCCATCACGCGTACGGGCAATCTGGCGGCCGTGCTTCGCAGCCTTGGCGCGGCCGAGGCCGCGGGGCTTGCTTCCCTGAAGATCAACTGTGTCACGATGCGCGGCGTCAATGATGACGAATTCGTCGATTTTGCCCGCCTGTCGATCGATCGTCCGCTGACGGTGCGCTTCATTGAATACATGCCGCTGGGTGATGCGGCGCTGCTCGCACCCGATCATGGCGCCGTCGATGCATCGGAAATCGGCCCGGCCGGCGGGTGCGGCGCGCAGGATCGCGGCGCCGAT